>CP060232.1:900000-1134346 GCA_023898645.1 Candidatus Nomurabacteria bacterium
CAACGGTCGATGCATTCATACTAGACTTTTCCGCCCAACGTAAATACATTCGCTCTAACATCTCGGCAAAATCCTGCGCATCAGTACCGCCCACTCCGGCGCTTATGCGAATAATTGCATTATGATCATCATATCTTCCGCTATACAGCAATTCCTTTTTGCGATCAGCAAATTCATTTTCTAAAGCCTCTATCTGGCCTTCAAATTCACTTCGTAAACTGTCGTCACCCAACGCCATCAGCTCGGCCATATCATTCACCTGGGCTTGTAATGTCTGCCACGGCTGCACCATTGCGCCTAACGCCGCCTGTTGTTTACTCATAGCCTGCGCATTAGCAGGATTATTCCACACCTCGGGCACGGCAAGTTCGTCATCAAGCGACTGCAATTGCTTGGCTTTTACGTCAATAGCAAGCTGTTCGTACGCGACAGCTATATCATCCTTCAAAACCTGTATTCGTTTCTCAAGTGGTTGCATAGATTAAATTATACAGTACTACCTCGTGTTACACTGGTGACATGATAAAAATTGGTGTATTTGATTCAGGCGTCGGCGGTGAGGCTGTCGCAGAAAGATTACGTCAATTGTTTCCTGAAGCCAAAATCATATCGGTAAACGACAGCGCCAACGTACCTTATGGCACCAAAGCGGCGCACGAGATTACTCGTCTAACAGATTCCGCTATACAGCCACTACTCAAGGCAAAATGCGACGCAATTGTTATCGCTTGTAATACCGCAACGACAAATGCCATCAATCATCTTCGCGCCACCTACCCTAAAGTCCATTTCGTTGGCATTGAACCTATGGTTAAACCAGCAGCCAAACTGACCAAAACAAGTGTCATTGCCGTCCTCGCTACGCCCAGCACTTTAAAAAGCCACCGCTACGCAGAGTTGAAGCGTCAATGGGCGCCAAAACTTACTGTTATTGAGCCTGACTGTGCCAACTGGGCCTCGTTCATCGAACGAGGAGAACTACAACGGGTCGACGTACACGTAGCTGTTCACGAAGCACTAAGATGGCACTCAGACGTAATCGTACTTGGTTGTACCCATTACCATTGGCTGAAAGACCGCATACAGGCCATCGCAGGCCCGAGTGTACGCGTACTTGAGCCATCCGATGCAATCGGTGCCCGCATAGAATCACTTCTTTCTACAGACTCTCTACTGCCTGTATAAACTGATTACCGCGATCAGCGTAATCCTTGAACATATCAAAACTCGCACAAGCCGGGCTAAGTATGACTACGTCACCAGGCTCAGCAGTTGCGGCGGCTGTTTTTACAATTTCATCCATTTTTAATGTCGTATCGTACCTGTTATACCGAGCAAAGCCAACCTCTTTGAGAGCCGCCTCTATCTTTGGAGCTTCTGTTCCTATTAGTAAAACCCTGCGCATTGAATCAACGTTATCCATGACAGCTTGAGCCAGTTCACCATACGAAGCACCTTTGTCAGACCCGCCCAATATCAGAATTTTCGGCGCCTCAAACGACTTTATAGCTGCTATCGCACTACCCGGTGTTGTCGCTATACTATCATCGTAATATTCAACTTCATTAACATCCTTAACTAATTTAAGTCTGTGAGGTAGCCCCTGAAATGCCAGCAGCCCTCGCTCAATTTCATTACCGTCTCTTACCCATGGCCACACAGCACTGATTGCAGCGCACGCATTTTCACGATTATGTACCCCAGGTAATTTCAACGAGGCTACTGAACACAATTCTTGTTCACCATAATAAAACTTACCTTCTCGTACATGTCCTGCATCATCACTCGGATACGCCATAGTCTTACCTGGCGACTGTTTTGCAATTAGTTCGGAGTATTGATTACCCTGTAAATAAATAGTTAAGTCTTCTGGCTTCTGATGCTTAGCGATGTTTGCCTTTGCCCCAACATAGTCATCGAGATCTTTATGTACATCCAAGTGCTCCGGTTCAACACCCAACACGACTGCTACATGCGGACTAACATCGATATCCCATAGTTGAAAGCTACTTAACTCATACACCACGATATCGCTCGGTTTGATCTGATGCAGGACGTCGAATGCTCCTATACCGATGTTGCCGACTAGCCAAGCTCGCTTTCCGGCAGTATCAAGGATAGATTTGATGAGGCTACAAGTCGTACCCTTACCTTTCGTACCAGTAACCCCAATCGTCTGAGCTGGACAAACTTTAAGGAATTCACGTGCCATTGTCGTTACTTCACCAGTCACCTGTACCTGATCTGGCGATATAGCAGGTGTTTTGACAGCCAAGTCGGCCACGATGCCCTTAAAATCCTTAACCCCGCCAACAAATTTCACATCCGACGGCAACGGGTTCTTTGGTTGCGAATTGTTGTCATAGACAGTTATGACAGCATCTGGGTACTTTGTACGGTAATATTTATAGACACTCTCGCCTTCGACGCCATAACCTAAAATAGCTATATTCATAGCCCAAGTATACCCCGACTATACAGTCTCAAACAACGTTGCCAGCTTTTCGTTCAGTCGCACAAGCTCTTTTCGCTCGCCGCTACTTACGCCAGCCAATACGTTGATGTTGTAGCTTATGAATTCTCGAGCTGTCTCAATCATACATTCACGAGACGTGTTTTTAATAGAATCAGGTACCTTTTCATAATCCTTAACAACATCATCTGAAAAATAGCGGTTTGTATAGAAATTGCTTATCTGTGATACAGTCTGAGCACCCATCTGATGCCGACCAAGGGCGTACGATTTAGCGGCATCAATTTCGGCCTCTGTAATTTTGCCATCAAGAACCGCGCGAAGTTCCCGTACAATAATGTCGAACAGGCCATCAGATGTATCCAGATTTACCTGACCACCAAAATCCCAACTACTATCATGAAAACCGACCGATGTATCGCTAAACATACCGTATGCCAAGCCTTTTTTGCGAGCTGCTCCATAAATACGCGACGTCATCGTTCCTGTTAATATATGGTCCAAGCAATCCATGGCGTCTGATTCTTCTTCGCTCAATTCCCTTGGTACAATCATCGACCAAGCAAACGTTAGGTTGGACGCCTCCTTCCGACGAATCAAGGTCGGCTTACCTCCATGGAATTCATCGTGTGGCGCTTCAAAACGTTCTCCGCGCGGTAAATCCCAATCCTCTAGTTGTCGTTTAATTTCGCTTTTTCGTCCCTGCATCTTTCCGGCAATCACGAATCGCATATTCGCTGCTGTGTGCGTTCGCGCATGATGCTCTTTTATGTGGTGCAGCTTCACACGCGGTATCGTCCGCAGTCTCTGATTAAACGTCAATACATCTTCGCCCAGTAACTGCTGCACCTTTGGCCACAGCACACGGTTATGATTATTCAAAAACCCAGTCAGCTCGCTTCGAACGTTGCCCTTTTCAGCCTCTAGCTCCGATGAATTGAATCGAGGCTGACAAATTGACAAGCGCTGTAATTCCAATATGCGCTCCCATTCAAAATCAGCGCAATCGGCCAAATACACCATACTAAGATCGCTTGTATAGGCGTTGTGGTATGCGCCATTTTTTGTAAATTCCGCTTCAAATTCGTGTTCACTTTTGAACTTTGCATTCGCGCCAAAAGCCATATGCTCCATTACGTGTGCAGTTTCGTAAATATTCTTCTTTGCTACATATCTGTTGCCAGCACGAAACTGAAACTGAAAACTCATAACCGAGGCGCCAGGAACGTCTATAAGAAGTCCACGTGCTCCGTTTTTTAACCGGACTTCTTCGACGGTATGTTTCATATTTTTATCCCTACTCTACTTTATTTGCGATTTTTCTTGCGATTCTGTCTCTGCGCCTTTTTCTTTTTTCGAGCCTGATTGCGAACTTTTGATTCGCCAGACTTATTTTTAGCTACAGAAAAGTCGGCGTCGCGGTTCAGTTCACCATTCGTTATTTCATTAACGCCACGCTCAACCGAACTTTCAGCTAAACGGGTCAGTTCAGTTTCATGACTTTCCTCAGCAATCGCTAGGAAGTCGCTTGGGTGTACATGCATTATCGCACCAAGCACCTCATCTCGTAGCGTCAGCTGTAAGCTATCAAATAGTTTCGCGCTTTCAGATCGATATTCAACCAGCGGATCGCGTTGACCAACCGAACGCCAATGGATACCATCGCGCAGATGCTGCATATTCTCTAAGTGCTGCATCCAAAGCGTATCTAGTACTTGCAAGTAGACGTCGCGCTCAATCTTACGCAATGTCTCAGCTGTCATTTCTTTTTCTTTGGTAGCGTATTGGGCCATAACGGCATCTTTTGCGTTTTTCAAGCGTACTTTATCGCGCTTTTCAGCGCCAATATTCAATACATCAGCCTTATTAATTGCAAATAGTCCACTGAATTCCTCAGTAAATTTCGGATTATTTTTAATTGGCAAACTTGCTAAATCGGTAACTTTTTCGCTAATGAGACGTTCAATTTCCGGCTTAATATTATCGCCTTCAAGAATCTTACGTCGCATCGTATACACCACGCGGCGATGACGGTTAATTACATTGTCGTACTGCACAACATTTTTACGAATGTCGTAGTTGTAACCCTCGACTCGTTTCTGTGCAGCTTCAAGCGTCCTAGTGACAGCCTTGTTCTGAATAGGCATATCCTCATCAACTCCCAGACGATCCATCAAACTAGCAATGCGTTCACCCTGGAAAATACGCATAAGATCGTCCTGGGTTGAAACATAAAACTGTGAGTCGCCCGGATCACCCTGACGACCACCGCGTCCGCGAAGCTGGTTATCGATACGGCGCGATTCGTGTCGCTCACTACCGATAACGACGAGTCCACCGAGATCCTTCACGCCTTCACCGAGTTTAATATCGGTACCACGACCAGCGATATTTGTTGCCAGAGTAATGGCGCCTTTTTCACCCGCCTTCTCTACGATTGCCGCCTCGCGCTCATTGTTTTTCGCGTTCAAAATCTCATACTTTATGCCTTCTTTTTTCAAATAAGCAGCGATTAGCTCATTCTTAGAGATAGACGCGCTACCAACCAATACTGGTCGACCAGCCTCGTGATATTCCTTGATCGCCTTCGCAACAGCCTTCAACTTACCGGTCTCGGTTCGGAAAATGAGATCATCATGATCCACGCGAGCAATGGGCCTGTTCGACGGCACTTGAACGACATCCAAGCTATAAATCTGCTGAAACTCTTCCGCCTCGGTGAATGCAGTACCAGTCATACCTGACAATTTGTCATATAGACGGAAATAATTCTGGAACGATATGGTCGCAAGCGTCATACTCTCCTGAAGCACCGGCACACCCTCTTTAGCCTCAATCGCTTGGTGAAGACCTTCGTTATATCGTCGACCCTGCATCAAACGGCCCGTGTGCTCGTCAACAATGACAACTTCGCCATCGTTAGTTACCACATAGTCTTTGTCGCGGTGGAACAATGTCTGGGCCCGAAGAGCTTGATCTACATGATAAACCGAACGAATATAGTCAGGGCTGTAAAGATTCTTAACACCAAGCATTTTTTGAACTTTTTCGACACCCTCATCGCTTAGCGACACGGTACGGCGCTTTTCATCCAGTACGTAATCGTCCGGCACTAGCTTGGCAGCAATCTTAGAAAATTGAATATAGCTATCGGGATTCTCGGCAGCTGGCGCACTAATAATTAGCGGCGTCCTCGCCTCATCGATGAGAATTGAGTCAACCTCGTCAACTATGGCAAAGTGCAATTCACGTTGGCGCACTTCTTCCAATTCGTTAACCATGTTATCGCGCAAATAATCAAAACCGAACTCATTGTTCGTACCATAAGTAACGTCCGCAGCGTATGCTTCTTTTCGCGTACATGGTCGTAATTTGCGCATACGTGGATCGTCATGCTTTTCATTATCAAATTCCGGGTCGTATATAAACGATGCGTCGTTGATAATAATACCCGTAGATAAACCTAAGAAATGATAAATTTCACCCATCCAGCCAGCATCACGCTGAGCTAGGTAATCATTGACGGTCACCACATGAACACCCTTGCCAGTTAATGCATTCAAATACACCGGTAGCGTCGCAACTAGCGTTTTACCCTCACCCGTCTTCATCTCAGCAACATTTCCATCATGTAATACCATGCCGCCGATAAGCTGCACGTCAAAATGACGCTGGCCTAATACACGATCGCTAGCTTCACGCACCAACGCAAACGCATCCGGAAGGATGTCATCAATCGTCGTGCCCTTTTTTTCTAAGCGCTTCTTTAATACGTCCGTTTGTTTTTTGAGCTCCGGCTTGCTCATTGCGCTATATTTTTCGGCAAGTGCGTTAATAGCACCAACCCTTTTTTCCAAACCCTTTAAAACCCGCTTTTGCGGATCACCGAATATTTTTGTCAGTACGCCTTGTCTGGTTACCATAAGAAGCCCTACTCCTGCCGTATCTACAGTCCCTGCATCACAAATACCCTTTTCGGCCCACCCTCATAGGTTAAAGCAATTTCTGATGGCCTAGTATAACTATGGCTATACCTTGGTTGCCAGAATGATTTTACCTCGCCGATTATCAACCCGGAAAGTCGGGTATTTTTGTTGCGGTGACTGACTATTACTGAAAATTACTGTTTATTATTATAGCCTATTTAAAGGCCAATTAACACCTATCTAGAAGCAAAAATTTATTATTTGTTCCTCGAAGTCTGTTTTTAGATTAGCGACAGACATTTCGAATCTATATTGTCCAACAAAAACAGTAAACTAAGAAGCTTCGACAGCCTCAATAGCTTCTGGCCCTTGATCGCGCCTAAATCGAGCCAAAACCCCATGTCGCCCCCTATGACTCACAGCCTCTGACTTGTATTTATGTAATTGCGCAGCTAATTTCGCCTCAACGATATCCAAAGCTGCCAGCATATTAACCGTAGAATCCTTTGCTGCCATCAGTTTTCCAGGCACATTAATGATAACTTCAGCCTCATATTTATTACCGTGAGCCTTATTAACTTCTTTTAAAATCACGTCGGCACTCGCCGTCTTACGCGCATGTCGCGGCAAATATCTATCTAGTCTGGAAATTTTTTTGATTACGTATTTTTTTGTTGCCTCATCAACGTCAAATTTGATGCCCGTGATAGAAATTCTGTCAATCATGTACGCTCCTCTTTGTCTATTTATTATTATAGAGGATTTGCAGATGGAATAAAAATTGGTCGGGGTGATCCGATTTGAACGGACGGCCTCACCGTCCCGAACGGTGCGCGCTACCGAACTGCGCCACACCCCGACGTAAATGAAATTATAGCACCGCTCGACCACCAATATATGGTCGAAGAACTTCCGGAACTAGCAGAGTCCCATCTGATTGCTGATAGTGCTCAATAATTGCCACAAGTGAACGCGCCAAGCTAACTGCCGTTCCATTTAATGTATGTAGAACTTCTACGTTACCGTCCTGGCGACGTACACGGATATTCATATTTCGTGCCTGAAAATCAGTACAATTACTACAACTAGTTAATTCGCGATAACTTCCATCAACTGGAGACCAGTATTCAATGTCGTATTTTTTGGCCGCAGGCGCGCCTAGGTCGCCACTAGCAATATTAATGACGTGATACGGTATACCGATTGCTTGCCAAATCTCCTCCTCGATACCAAGAAGCTTTTCGTGCACTTCTTTACTCTGACCAGGTAGCGTAAACGCATACATTTCCAGTTTATTAAACTGGTGAACACGAAACAGTCCACGGGTATGCTTGCCGTACGTCCCAGCTTCCTTACGGTAGCTCGGGCTATAACCGGCGTAAAGCAACGGTAAATTGACTTCATCTATTATTTCATCGGCATGGTAGCCGGTTAACGGCATCTCAGCAGTCGCGATTAACGACAAGTCCTCACCCTCGATAAAGTATTCGTCCGACTGGTCGCTACTTCGTGGCGCAAAGCCCGTACCGGTTGCCGTTCGACCGTTGACCATATGAGGTACGGTCATATAAGTAAACCCCTTGCCAACAAGAACCGACAATGCATACTGCGTAATTGCGTTCTCAAGCAACGCCAGGTCGCCCTTTAGATAGTAGAATTTTGCGCCAGCCACTTTTGCGCCACGCTCAAAATCAACCCAATCCCGTTTAGCTGCAAAGTCTAAGTGGTCAACCGCACCAGTCTTCTGGTCACCCCACTTTTTAATTTCAACACTGTCTTCTTCTCCACCAACAGGCACATCATCAAAAACTAAATTCGGAAGCTGCTCAAACAACTCGCTAAAGCTTTTGTCTGCTTGGCTCAAATATCCTTCTCGTTCTGCTAGCTCAACTTTAATCTGCTTGCCTTCATCTATTAGAACCTGTTCGGGCTTACCGCCCTTCATCTTGGCAGCATTTTGATTTCGCCGTTCTCGCAATTCATCTACTTGCTGTTGAAGCAATCGTCGTTCATCGTCAAGAGCAACTATTTTGTTCACATCAATGTCATAGCCTTTATTCTTGGCATTCTGCGCTACAAGTTCAGGCTGCTCACGCAACAAACGGATATCAATCATAAATTTATTGTATCAGATTATTCGGTGCGCAGTGCTTCAATCGGATCAAGCTTAGCGGCCTTTCGTGCAGGCAGATAACCAGCACACACGGCAATAATCATCAGTCCGATAATCAGACCAACAATCGGCAACGGCTGAAAGACTAATAAATAATTGCCGTCACCAAGAGTAAGCTGCTCAGTAATCCATGGGTTCAGCGCCGTACCGGCACCCCAAGCTACAGCCGCCCCGATAGCCCCACCAAGAAAACCAATCCACGCCGCCTCATATCGGAATAATTTTGCCACGTCCTTACTTCTCATACCTAACGCTTTCATCAGGCCAATCTGACTCGTACGCTCTAGTACACTGATGTACTGCGTGTTGATAATGCCAAACACACTAGTCAGCAATGCCAGCACACCAAAGCCTGAAACAATCCCCTGCAAGATAGTAACGACTGTAAAAAGTAAATTCTGTAAATCCTTAGCTGTTTGTACCGTGTAATCCTGCTTCTTGAGCTTCTGCTTCACGACTTCCGGGTCAATACCCTTCTTCACTTTTGCCGTCACGATGACATACTTCTGATAATTTGGCGTTCCTTTCGTAGTATAGTCAGTCAGTTCTTGAGCTTTCGCGTCAGAAATCTGCATAGCCTGATTCGAAGTCAACGTCGCAGATGACTGCTGGCTAACAGCACGAATCGTCAGTACAACGTCTTTCGATTCAGATTGAGACAATTGTCTTAAACCACTCAAACCTTTCGTTGCGATTATTTGATTTATTTCAGCTTCGGTAGGCGTTGTCGCTGGCTTAGAAACGGTAACCGTAATTTTCTTTCCCACCAAATCCGATAAATGTTTCACACCAAGCTTTTTCGCATACGACTCAGGTATGATGACATCATCGGCCCCAATGTCGGTGCCAAGCACAGGAATATTGCCAGCCGCAGCATCACTCCGAACTCCCGGATCATATTGTGTGATGTCTGCTATATACTTTTTTGGAAGCCCCTCAAATGTTATATACTTTGCCGATACGTTATACCTAGGTCGGACAGATTCAAGATCTTTTTCTTTACGTAGTTTTTCTAAATCCGAAGCCGTCAGTTGTTTAAAAGTGATGGTACGCCCAGCGCCAGCACTACTACTCAATGCATTCGGATCATATTCCTTCAACCCGGACTGAACTGCACCACCACCGCCAAACAGTGTCTTGTCCTTGGCAATAATCAACGTCTGCGGATCAATATTACTCCTGATGAGGTTATCGGCATATTGTCGCGAACCTTCACCGGCTGCAATCGACACCGTCAACGTAAACGCACCCACTGCAATGGCCAGGCTCGTCAAAAGCGTCCTCGTTTTTGCCTGGCGTAAACTACGCCCGGCTCGGCGTATTATGTCCCGCCTCTTAATCATTTCTTGACCTTCTTTCCACCGCTAACAGATATCTTCTTACTTTCAGTACGCTTCGCATGACCACCGTTTATATTCGTAATCTCGCCGTCTTTTATATATATCTGCATATCGCATTTACTCGCCAGATCGTGATCATGGGTCACGATTATCAATGTCGCTCCCTGTTTTTTAGTGTAGTCGAATAGCAATTTCTCAATCACATCACCAGTCGTACTATCTAAATTGCCTGTAGGCTCGTCAGCAAAAAGCACTTGCGGAGCATTAACGATTGCGCGAGCAATCGCCAGTCGCTGCTTTTGGCCCCCAGAAAGATCTCTAGCACGAGATTTTAATTTTTCACCCAATTCAACAGCTTCAAGCGCTTTAAGCACCTTCTGTTTACGCGTCCTTTTCGGCACACCAGCAATTTCTAGCGGTAAACTAACGTTGTCGTAACACGTTTCATTCCCCTGCACGAAAAAAGACTGAAAAATAAAACTCATCTTGGTTGCCCGAAACTTATCTACAGCCTTACTCTTTAACTTCAAAATATCTTCTTCGTCAATGATTACTTCACCATTTTCCGGCCTATCTAGACCGCTCATCACATGCATCAACGTTGATTTACCGCTACCAGACTTTCCAATAATCGCCACACTAGCACCGCTCGGTACCTTAAAACTGATATCGTTAAGTGCTACAAATGCGTTTTGTTTCTTGCCATACTTTTTAGTTACATGACGGACTTCAATCATTAGGAGACCTTAATTGTGTTTTTTGATTTCTTTTGTGCTTTTCGAGTAATCTTTTTCGCAACCTTGCGACGCTTCTTATCATCCGCAGCAGTATCGTGTTCCTCTAGCGCAGCTATGACCTCATGATCTAGCTCGATATCTTCATGCACTTCACGAACCAAACGATGATCACTACTCACTAGATCTTTCAATTGTTCGCTAATTTCACGTACTTCACGTACTGCCCTCTGCGTTAATTGCATCTGTCTAGAAATTGTTATACTCTGCAATATCGTTACCAAAAGTGCCGCCACACTTATGCCGAATGCAATGAGACTAAACGTCAGATGAGACGGATCTTCACCCAAATTTGCAAACACTAAAACACCGAGACCGATCAAGGATATGAGAATAATAATCCTTGCCAGCAAAAAATAACGCACCTGCATATCCCTGTATCCCATAACTGTCTTTATAGTACAGCATCATAAGTATTTTGCCTACATACACATCAACCATGATTAACAAAAAAGTCAATATTTGTTAGTAGAATATTGACTTTTTATCAAACTTATGCTAATCTACTAACAGATAGAAATTAACCTAACGAAGTTCTTAACACCACTATGACAAACAGCGAATCAAATCCAGAGCACAAGACGCACTCAAAGCGTAGTTCTTATAACGACATAAGTTCGCAAGGACTGATTAACCACCTCAAAGATCATCAAAAACAACTTGAGGATCAGCTAGAAGAAGTTCAGAATCGTCCAGGTGGCTTCAAACTTGACGCCGTAGGCATATTGAAAAAACATCGCGAAGAACTACGCGCCAAAGACCAGTTGGCGGAATTTAACGAAGACTGGAATAAGAACGGGGGTGATGCCATCGACAAAGCTCAAGAAGCTGTCGATAGCCTCAATTTCCGCTCCAACGCCACCGACCATGTTTACGCAAAAGCAGCCCTGCGCGACGCTAAAGACGCCTTCTATAAAAACGTTGTCGATGTTGAGGATGAAGCTGAAACCACCGATGTTGAAGTTGAGACAGACACGAAAGAAGAATTAGATACAACCCATTCAGACTCGGAAACACAGCACGAAGAAGACATTCCCGAAAAGACAAAAACAGCTACCGCCTCCTCAGACCATAGGTCATACGGCGAACGATTCGTAGAGGGTAAAGACCCTGAAACTTATGTATCTCCTGAAATGGTCAAGGAAGCACTTAAAAAGTATCACGCAGAACGTAAACTTCAACGTGCTGAAATTGAAGCTAGCCTAGATGATCTAGAGAAAGCTGTTAGCGAAACCCCTGAACATGATGATATCGAAAGTGAAATCGATGAACTTGAAGTTGCAGTTAACGATACCGAGGAGACAGATACATCCCCAATCCCCTCACCGGAAACTCAAAGGGGATGGTTTAAGCGTAATAAAGAGCATGTTCGCAAACTAGCCGTTCAATCACGAGAGCGTACAACTCAACGAATGTCATTCAAAAAATCACTTCGTAACGTTAAAGAAAAAATGGTTAATGTCAGGTTAAAATCGATTAACCGTTTCGGCAATATCATCAGCAAATTTAACCGGAATCGTCAAAAAGAAACGTTCATGCATCAACAAATTGAACAATATAGTGACGGACAAATGAACCTCGTTTTTAGCGATAAAGGAGATCGAGTACCGATTGGACCAAGTAGCGCGCAAAAATACGGTCGCTATTTCGATCTAGACGACATGGCCATCATTACAACCGAATCAGGTAAGCAATACGGATTAGTTAAGGGGTACCTCATAGACAAGCTGTCAGGTGAAGCGCACGCACTACCCCCACAGTCCATCGATCTAACGATTGGCAAAAAAGCCAAACTACCAATTATTGGAAAGATCGGTGCCATTACATCATTACAATTACGCTATAAGGTTGATCAACCCGGTAGCAGCTTGGCAAATATACACAGCACCGACCCTAACCCCTTCACTAAATTTGAAGATATCGCAAATCAACAAGAAGCCGCTAACGTCTAAAGTAAACCGGAGACACAAATATGCAAAATCACATCACTACAGACGACATTCGCAACCTTGGAGTAACGCTTAACGACGAAGAGCTGGAAAAATTGGTCGCAGAACTGAACGACAAGGTAGATGGCATGATTGGCAACGAAATCATTACTTCCCTCACCCCTGAAGATGTCGATACGTTAGCTGAAATGCAAGAGAAAGCAACCGACGAAGAAATCGGTGAATGGATTAGTGAACACATACCTGACTACGAAGAAATCATAGAAGATAATCGCAATATTGTCTTAGGTGATTTTGTAGATACAAGTGATCTCATAGATAAAGACGAGTAATTTTACAAAACATCGCCACTACGCAACGCTTCGGCATGCAAAATAGCGATTTTTTGTGTGATTGAATTTTCACCGTCTAACTTTCGTCCATCAATCTCAGCAACACTAGCCACGAATGCTGATGTACCACAAACGAATACTTCATCTGCGATATAAAGCTCCGTTAAGTCGACGGTGCGTTCCTGAACTGATATACCTGCCGCTTCCGCCATTTCAATAATTGCTCGACGATTAATCCCCTCCAGCAAATCACTGCTTGTATCAGGAGTGATCAGTCTTCCATCGCGCACCATAAATATATTGGCCGCAGCGAGCTCGCAAACATGCCCGGATTGATCTAGGAATATACAATCGTCGTAACCAGCATCAAGCGCGTCCTGATGAGCTAATACCGAATTCACATAAGCGCCATTCACCTTGGCTCGTGAAGGTATACTATTGTCCGGTATGCGACGCCATTGGCTAGTCTTAAGCCGAACGCCACTCGATTTCATAATTGGCGTAGCCGTATAAATAAACATGCTCAACTGCGTAGAAACCCCTCGGGAACGAGTGCCAGGCAACAGACCATCTGCATGGACCGTAGCCCGCACAAACACTGGTTCGTCAGGACTATTAGCATCAAGCAACCCCTTCACCAACTCTTGAAATTTATCAAAAGACAAATTCTTCGGCCAATCCAAACCAATGATTTTTGCTGAAGACCGTAACCGATCATAATGCTGTTGCAAACGAAATGCACGAAACCTACCTTTTTCAGGCAAAACATAAAATACCGTGTATATGCTAAGGCCGTAAAGTACCGCCGCGCTAGCAACAGACAAGTGCGCCTGAGCAATCGGTACTATTTTTTGATTGAAGTACGCTTTGTCGTGAATCGTTGCCATGGTATTACTCCAGGGTTACATCCGAATAAACGGATTTCGTTGTTTCATCAATCTCGTGACGCAGCTGCGGGAATGGAACTCCTTCACGCGCACTAACGCCTTCAAATATCCAAAATACGCGCTCACTAAAGCCCCAGCCACACGCCGGTGGCATGCCATACTCAAGCATTTCGATGTAATCGATATCAAGCATCATCGCTTCCTCGTCACCAGCATCACGCATTTTTTGCTGCTCAACAAACCGATTAAGTTGATCTAAAGGATCATTCAGTTCAGAGAAACCGTTTCCAAGTTCCGATCCAGCAATAACCGGCTGGAAACGTTGTGTTGTTTCTGGCCTGTCATGATTAGTCTTCGATAGTGGACTCACAAACGTCGGTGTATTAATAAGCCATACAGGACCTGCAACATCTTTACGGATGTTTTTCCAAAGCTTATCTATACCACGCGCCTTATTTTCCGTTTTCTCTACCTCAAGTTTATGCTCCGAGAGTGCCTGCTTTACTTCATCTAAAGTACAGTTAAAAATGTCTATGCCGTAATGTTTTTTAATAACTTCAGCGTAATCCCACTCTTCCCACTCTTTGCCAAGATCGACATCGAATGAACCAAGCTTGAATTGCAAAGTTCCAAACGTCTCCTTCAGTACGTGGCGATACATATCTGTCATAAATTTCATGCCGTCACGCCAATCAGCATATGCCCAATACCATTCCATGGCCACGTGTTCTGGTAGGTGTTCGTCGCTGTAGTTTTCATTTCTAAATCGTGGACCGATGTCATATACTTTTTCAAAACCAGCACCGAGTAACCGCTTGAGCGGTAGTTCATGACTAATGCGCAAATAAAAATCTTGGTCAAGCGCATCCATATGCGTCACAAACGGATTAGCATCTGCGCCACCGGTCGTGTGTTCAAGAACTGGCACATTGACTTCAACGAAACCATTTCGATTGAGATAATCGCGCGTTGCCTGCCAAAAACGGCTACGCCTCACGAATCGTTCACGCACATCAAGATTAACATTCATGTCGACGTAACGACGACGCAAGCGTTGCTCCTTGTCGGTCAACTCCGTAGGCATAGGCCGCAGGCTTTTGGTAAGTAGTCGCAGAGTTTTAACGCCTACCGAAATTTCTCCGGTTTTTGTTTTTATCACCTCACCTGTCGCCTCAACGAAATCACCACTATCAAGTAGCGGCAACTGTTCCATGCCGATAACACTCTGGTCAGCATTAAGCGGTGCGACATCTGGCGCGTGCAAAAATAACTGTACTTGCCCTGTTTGATCACGAATAACGATAAAAGCTAACTTGCCAAATTTGCGAAGTCCCATGATTCGTCCCGCTACAGTCACTGTCTGGCCCTGTAATTGTTCAAATTCATTAACAATATCAGTAGTATTGTGTGTTCGATGCGAATCGGCCGGATATGCATCAACGCCCAGCTCTCTAAGCTGGGTCAATTTTCGAAGACGTTCATCTCTGTAATCTTGGAGCGTTGCCATATGTAAGCATTATACACTACAATCTGTGGTAACAGAGGTAAAAATAGATATGGTAACGAATTTTACAACTTCTTAAATCATATTTGGTATAAAAGTATTGACTCAAAACGCTTAGCGTGCTATAATTGCGCCGTAACATATAGCACATATAGCACAAATGATATCGGAAACTTCCCAGAATCTATCAAATTATCAAGCCGCTTATCAAACAACGACATCTATTGCTAACCTGTTCGGCCAGACAAATGTAACTGGCCTTTTTAAATACAAACTAATATTGCATAGGCAGGGAAAATAACGTGTCGAATTCTACACACGAGCTATTCGGTAAAGCATACAGATCATTAAACCCTCGAGCGAATCGAGTTGAAAAAATGAGTTCAAAGATAAGAACTACAGCCGAACATGTTCGCGCGCACCCAGAAAAATTGAATGATAAGGTCGTGAAATCGCTTACGAAATCCGTGAAGAATCTACTTAAAACAAATGGCGGAAACCTCGAAAAACTCTACCCCACCATCGAAGCTGCCATGGCAAGTCGAGATCAAAAACTAGGTATGATTGCAATGGAGCTAATTGATGAGACTTTCCCTGTTAACGAAGAGATCCCCGCAATGACAAGGGTTGCCAACAGGCAAAGCCGCCAAGATTTTCGCACTGCCATGGAACGAACCAATAACGACACTACTTTCAGTGAAGCCTTAGTTACTGCGGAACTTTCATCAGAAACGTTGCATAGTTCGGAGTCTAGAAGCGACCTACACGACATCTATGTAGCTAACCACGATGCACACATCAAGGAGGCTGCAAAAAATGGGGACACCGACGGTGAAGGCACTGTACGAGTTGATCCAAACGAATTATTTGACGACGAAGACGAAGAAGATTATGTAAACAAAAATGACTTGCAACACGTTGCTTAAAAAGCATACGCCAATCAAAAAGCGCCTTCAGTAAGGCGCTTTTTGATTACATTGAAACTAGCCGACTTTTACAACTTCATATTGGATACTACCCTTTGGAGTAGTAATCGTAGCGATATCACCAATTTTTTTACCCATTAGAGCTAGACCTATTGGAGATTCATTGCTAATCCTGCCCTCAAGCGGATCCGCCTCTACTGGCCCTACGACATGATACGTCACAATCTTTTGACCAAACTTTAGCTCAACTTTACTTCCTAACTTAACACTGCTGCTTCGAGACGATTTTATAATTTCAGCATTTAGAAGTACGTCTTCAATCTCAGCAATACGACTCTCCACTAGTCCTTGCTCTTCGCGAGCAGAATCATACTCGGCATTTTCACTAAGATCACCATAATCGCGTGCTTCGGCAATCTTTTCAGCAATGGCACCACGACGGCTCTTAAGCTCAAGAAGCTCTTTTTCAAGCTCATTTTTGCCAACTTCAGTAATTTGGAACAATTTTTTCATCGATTATCCTTTAAGGTTTTTAACTACAAAAAATGCTAAATACAGCACACCCTCACTCGCTAGTTACCCCAGTTTAGCAAGTAGCTCAGCGTGTGTCAATTCAATACTTACACCTGTTGATCGAGGGGTAAATTCATATTTTCCTGATTGGATTAAACGGTCACTAACAGTTATGCGATATGGTATACCCATCAGCTCGCTATCTGCAAACTTCGCACCCGGCCGTTCATCTCGATCATCATAAAGAACTTCAACGCCTTTTGCGATCAACTCGCCATACAGTCCATCTGCGTAAGTAACAGCTTCCTCGCCTCCAATACGTACAAGATACACTTTCGCAGGCGCGATTTCTTCAGGCCACACCAAACCTTTGTCATCACAAAAATGCTCAGCGATAACTCCCATCAATCTACTGACACCGATGCCGTAGCAGCCCATAATCATTTGCCGTTTTTCACCGTGTTCGTCGACATAGTACACACCCAATGCATCCGTATACTTTGTCTCTAGATGGAACGTATTACCCACCTCGACGCCTCGCTTTTCAACCAAATCGTCTCTATTTAATTCAAGCTTAGCCAAATTCTCTTCGGTCATAATCTCTTCGTTAATCGCGATTTTCTTTGCTTCATTTACAAAAATCTTATCTTCACCTACCTCGCTCAGGGTTTGAAATTCGTCGCTAAAACGAGATGTAAAAATGCCACCATCCGCATACGTGCGGTAGGTAACGTCGCCAAGTCCCAGCCTCTCGTAGACTTTATGGTAGGCACTAACCGCTCGCTCATACAGCTCTTCATGTTCTTGTTGATTTCTGGCAAAGCTATACATGTCTTTCATGACAAATTCCCTGCCACGAAGCAGGCCACTTTTTGCACGCAGTTCATTACGAAACTTGTTGCCTATTTGGTATACGAAAAAAGGAAGATCCTTGTAAGAACTAACGTAATTTCCGACAGCATCTACAATCGGCTCCTCATGAGTAAGCCCAACGCCCAGCTCAGTACCGTTTGCAAGTTTTGTTTTAAACCAGTTGTCGACCTTTTTATCGTCCCAACGGTCGGTTTTTTCCCAAATGTCACGTGGTTGCAGCGTCGTCATAAGCACTTCTTGGCCACCTATGGCATTCATTTCCTCGCGAACAACTCGCTTGACGTTCTCGAGTACTTTAAATCCAAGGGGCAGATATGCATACACGCCAGCCATCTCCTTGTGTATAAATCCAGCCTGAATCAAAAGTTGGGCGTTTTTCGCCACTTCATCACCTGGAACGGTCTTACTAGTTCTTGTAAATAACTGACTAATTCTCATAGATGTATGTTTCCTAATTTATCCCCCGACGAACGGGCTGACGAACAATATATAGTACGCAATGCCATTTTTTATCATATGAACAAGCACGCCTGCCCATATACTCCCAGTCAGACTGCGCAAACCACAAAGAAAGAGGCTTAAGACAAAGACGTCGACACCAACATTCCACTGAAAGTGTGCGATGCCAAACAACAAACTTGTGGCAAGCGCTGCAATGACAGCAGGCACGTACCCCTTTAGTTTACCATAGAGATAGCCTCGAAATAATGTCTCTTCAGCCAAAGGCGCTAACACGACCAACGTCGCGAAAGCGAGTATGTTATCAGTTGACGTGCCAAACGCATGAAATCCAACATCTTGCACCTGATTAGTCGGGAAGTTCGGGATAAGTGCCGTTACGAAAGCTAACACCATTGACACAACAATGGTGTACGCTAAAAACACCACCGGCGCCAGACCAATATCTGTCCATGTGATTAATCGATTTAAGCCGAGCACTCTTAGATCAATGGATGATTTGCGACCCATTACATATGGCGCAAGGATGACGATTGCTATGGTTAGCGCATAAATCGCTGTTGCGATAGCCGTTTGGATAATTGCAGGTCGAAGAAAACTACTTGCGGGCATATTCAGCCACTTCAATATCTCAAGCAATGCAATGACGATAAAATTACTTGCGACAAAAGCACCAGAGACCCAAGCTGGCAACAGCAGCAACATCCTCCAATTGTATTGGTGCTCTTCACCGTGTCGATGCGTTCGCCCCACTAGCTTATGGAGGAGATGCTTATTTGATGATTTTTCCGACATCTGCCACCGTCACAAGCACTACTAGTACCATTAAAGTTGCAAATCCGATTGTCTGAATTCTCTCTTCTCGTTCTTTTGTTAGAGGTTTACGAAGTACACGAAACGCAGTCATCGTAAACCACCTACCGCCATCAAGTGCGGGAATTGGTAGTACATTCATAACAGCAAGAGCGATAGATATAACAGCTATTAACATAATCAACTGCGTTAACCCGGCCTGTTGAGCCGCAGGAAAGATGACGCCTAAGATCCCAATAGGTCCGGCAACACTATCTCCCGCAGCCGCCACTTCTTCACTACCTATCTTTTTTGCATGATCGTTACCGGTCAACTGTAATACGATGCCATTTGCGAGACCGCCAACTAACTGACCAAGACCCTTTAAGGTTTCCCAGGTAAGCTGACCTGTCGTAGCGACGCCAACAATAGGGGCTGACCAAGTGGATTGTGTTTCAGTCGGCTGAACAATGCTGGCACCAAATACAACACCGCTCCCCTTTCGCAAATGAACTTGAGTAATTTTTTCGGATCCGCCACGGTTATATATCACTTCAACTGTCTGACCAGCATACTGATGCGTCATGTCTATAAAATTCTGTGTAGTTTTAACTTCTTGTCCGGCAAAACGTACAATCTTATCGCGCTGCTTCAGGCCCGCCTTTGCTGCAGGATAATTTGATTTAGTAGAGCTCAACTGCACTAACTGCGGGACGACTTTCGTATCTCCGGGCATCGTAAACTGATTGTTTACGACCTGCGGCAAGCCCGTAAATGCAAGTATCGTCAGTAGTACCGCTGCGGTTACCCAATTAATAAACACGCCGGCAAGTAATATTTTTGTTTTTACCCAAAAACTAGCGGCACCATAATCACCTTTTTTGTCTGCGGAATCATATTCTCCCTGTAGTTTCACAAATCCACCGAGAGGAAGCCAGTTGAGACTGAATTCAACCTTATTTTTGAGCTTTTTACTCCATGCTTTTGGTGGAAATCCTATACCGAATTCTTCGACCACAACACCATTCCTACGTGCTGCAATCGCATGACCAAGCTCGTGAACAACTACGAGAAAAGTCAGCGCAATAAGTCCCACGATAATTCCAAAAATCAACTCCATAATCACTATACTTTCAGAATATCCTGCTCTTTTGTTTTGAATGCCGCTTCAATCTTTGCCTGATAATCAGCAACCAGACGGTCGACTTCTTTTTCAACTGACTTCAAGTCATCTTCGGTAAGAGTTTTTGCTTCTTTTTGTCGTTTGGCTTCTTGCAATGCATCTTGTCGAGCTGCACGTAGCCCTATGCGTGCCTCTTCGACTTTTTCGCCTACTTGTTTAACCAATTGCCTGCGACGCTCTTCAGTTAGCGCAGGAATTGGCACACGCACAACACGACCGTCATCTGAAGGATTCAAGCCAAGTGACTGATCATTACGGATTGCAGCTGAGATAGCAGGAATATTTGTTGGATCAAATGGTGTAATTTGCAACTGTTGAGATTCCGGTGCAGTAACGTTAGCCACCTGATTAAGCGGCATATGCGTGCCGTAAGCCTCGACCTTGATTCCATCAAGCATACTAGGCTGAGCACGACCGGTCTGCACTTTGCGTATTTCTGCCTCAAAGTGCTCTAGAGCACCTGCCATCTTTAATTCATACGTATCTATATCAAACATATTTCTTCTATTAATCATACCAAAAAGTTATGCATTTGGCTTTAGTAAATTAAATCGTTCTGATTACAAAATAAAAACGCCCCTAGTTTGTGGGGCGGTTTTATTTTCGTGAATTCTATTCGTTAACGCCAAGTTCAATACGTTTGAACTGTGACACGCGAATGTTTTCACCGGCCTTTGTAATTTGCTCTTTGATGCGTTCACCGACTGTCTTGCTATCATCAAGTACAAAAACTTGTTCGTTTAAAACTTGTTCGGCGAAATGTTTTTTCAACTGGCCTTCAACAATTTTCTCGGCCATTTCTGCAGGCTTGCTTTTTAGTGAGTCGCTTTCCAGCAATTCTTTCTTCTTAGCTTCCATAACATCAGCAGGAACGTCCTCCATTGTCGAATATACAGGAGACATAGCTGCAATCTGCATAGCCATCTGATGTGCAAATTCCTTAAATTCAGGAAGCCTTGCTACGAAGTCTGTTTCACAGTTTACTTCCACAACTACACCGATGCGTCCAGAGTGAACATAGCTTTCGATGATACCTTCACGCGTCTCACGATCGCCCTTTTTCTCAGCCTTAGTCAACCCTTTTTTGCGGAGTGCCTCAAGTGCCTTCTCGAAATTACCGTCAGCTTCGACAAGTGCCACCTTGGCATCTGTTAGACCGATGCCAGTCAACTCTTTAAGCTTCTTTATGTCTTCAATAGTAACGGCCATTATGCCTCCCCCTTCTTTGTCTTACCTTCAGCTACAGCAGCACTAAAATAATCGAGTAACAACTGCACGCCCTTTATTGCGTCGTCATTTCCTGGCACAACGTAACTGATTGGTGTTGGATCGGCATTAGTATCGACGATACCTACAACTGGGATACCAAGCACATTCGCCTCTTTAACTGCGTTATGATCAGTCAATACATCAACGACAACAATCGCGCCTGGGCGACCGTTCATGTCTTTGATGCCACTATATTTATGATTAAGCTCTTCAATCTCCTCACCAAAACGCTGAACTTCCAACTTGCTATAGCGCTTTTCTAGATCACCGCTTTCCATTCGTCGCTCAAGATCCTTCAGTTTTTTGACTTGCTGATTAACGGTACTGACGTTTGTTAGCATGCCGCCAATCCAACGCTCGTTGACATATAGCTGACCAGTCTTTTCTGCAGCAGCTTTAACGGCATCCTTTGCTTGCTTTTTTGTACCAACAAACAAAACTTGTTTGCCACTTGCCACTACATCAGTAAGAAACGGTAGTGCAACATCAAGCGCGGCTACTGTCTTAGTCAAATCAATAATGTGACTATCCTGACGCTTACTATGAATATATGGCGCCATCTTTGGGTGCCATCGGCTCGTTTTGTGTCCAAAATGAACACCAGCTTCGAGCAGCTGTTTAATATCGACTGATACAGTCATTGAAACTCCTTCTTTCCTCACCGCTGGCCCTGATATTTCAGGAGCGTGCTAACGGTTGTGTCATTAAAACTATTACTGAGTAATCTTAACAGAGGTGGTCAATTTCGTCAATATATAGATAAATACATATCAATCCCTCTGGTACACATATTGCCATAAGTGCTATACTGAGCTCGTTATGAAAAATACTTTCCGTATCGCAGCAAATAGAATTTCAGTATGGACAGGTAGCGCCATCGTTTTTTTGGGAGCAGTCGCAATTGTTATTATCTGGGCGTTAACCGGTCCAATTTTTCACTATTCCGACACCTGGCAATTAGTCATAAACACCGGCACAACAATCATCACGTTCTTAATGGTTTTCCTTATTCAAAATACGCAAAATCGTGACAGCAAGGCGGTGCAATTGAAGTTAGACGAACTTATTCGTGCAACAAAAGGCGCTCGCACTACGTACGTAGGCCTGGAAGACTTAAGCGACACTGACCTAGAAGAACTGGAAAAAGAATTTAAACTCCTCGTACAGAACCCCGGTACTGTCCGTGCTCTCAACAAACTACACGCTAGGATTGAAGCAGAAAACGCTCGACGCATGAGCCTACGCGGCGCCGCTTCACGTATGCTGCATCACACACAGACAGTTACCGTCGTTGACGACGCTGAACTAGTAAAAAAATAATTCGTGTACCAACCCTTTGACTTTTACCCCTAAAAGCGCTACAATACATCAGATATGAAGAGTAACCTACACCCGGCAACGTACCGACCGGTCGTTTTCAGAGACGACACGGCAGACTTTGCCTTCCTCACCCAATCGACCGCTGCCAGCGACGAAACCGTAAAATGGGAAGACGGTAACGAATACCCTCTGATCAAGGTACACATTTCAAGTGCCTCTCACCCATTCTTCACTGGCGAAGAAAAAATTATCGACACCGAAGGTCGTGTCGATCGCTTCAAGGCCCGCGCCGCCGCAGCTGAAGCACGCAAGGAACAGCTTGCGAATAAAGCCAAGAAAGCAAAAGCAGCCTCTGACAAAAAAGCTGCCGCTTCAACAGCTGAAAAATAGCGTACAAAAAGAGGCCTCAGACAGAGGTCTCTTTTTGTTACAATAAGAATATATGCCAAAAATTGATTTGAATATAAATGACCTAAACACCGAGAAAAAAGAGCTTGGCGAATTTTTGGCATCCCCCGACGCATATAGCGCCTCAGACTTCACGGCAAAAAATAAACGCTTCACTGAACTCGAAAACATCATAAAAATGGTCTCTCTCCGTGACACCTTAGAACAGCAATTTACTGAGGCAAAAGAACTAGCCAGCGGTAACGATGAGCTTGCCGAACTTGCTAAAACTGAGGCGGCAGACATCGAAGAAAAGCTTTCTAAACTCGAAGACGAGCTCTTTATCATGCTCGCCCCTCGCGACCCCAACGACGATAAAAACGTAATCGTAGAAATCCGTGCCGGTGCTGGTGGTGACGAAGCTAGTCTATTTGCAGCCGAGTTATATCGCATGTATCTTCGTTACTGCGAAGCTCATGGTCTAAAAACCGAACTCATCAGCGAAAGTGCTAACGATACAGGCGGCTACAAAGAAGTTATTTTTAAAATTACAGGCGCTTCACCATATGCGCAATTAAAGTTCGAAAGCGGCGTACATCGCGTACAGCGCGTCCCGGCCACCGAATCACAAGGTCGTATCCATACTAGCACCGTCACTGTCGCCGTATTGCCTGAAGCCGAAGAAGCCGATATCGAGATTAATCCAAGCGACCTAAGAATTGACATCTACCGAGCCAGCGGTCACGGAGGCCAATCCGTTAACACTACCGACAGTGCCGTACGTATCACCCATATTCCATCTGGCATGGTGGTGACGAACCAAGACGAAAAATCTCAGCTCAAAAACAAAGATAAAGCAATGAGCGTGTTGCGCAGTCGACTGCTACAACAAAAAATCGATGAAGAAAACGCCAAATTAGACGCTGAACGCCGCGGGCTTATCGGCACTGGTGATCGTAGCGAAAAAATCCGTACGTACAACTTTCCACAGGATCGTATCACCGACCATCGCATTGGCTATAGTCGTAGCGCCATTCCTGCCGCTTTGAACGGCCAAATTGATGACATAATTGAACACCTCCAAACCTATGAACGAGAACTTGCTGCCAAAAACACCAACATGTAACAGTTGGCTTCACGGAGCAACAATGCTTCTCAAGCAAGCAGGCATAGCGTCAGCCCGATTGGATGCCGAACTCATTCTTGCTCATACTATACGCAAGCCCCGCACATACTTACACGCACACGGCGATATGAAGTTAAGTGATAAACATAATGAAATTGCCAGCGCTCGATTGGAATTACGCTGTAATCATACACCAATCGCGTATATAACCGGCCACAAGGAATTTTATGGTAGACAATTCAAGACAACACCAGCCGCTCTAGTGCCACGTCCTGAATCTGAGGCCATCATCACCCTACTTAAGGACAAAGTACTACGTAATATTACACAGATATCAGGGAAAAAAATTCATCTCGTAGATGTTGGAACCGGAACGGGCTGCCTAGGGATTACCACTAAGCTTGAATGGCCGGAGCTAGAAGTTGTAATCATCGACAATAGCATTCATGCGCTCAATTTAGCAAAAGAAAACGCCGCGCTGCTCAAAGCAGATGTCCGTACTTTAAAAAACGACCTTCTCGGTGACTTCGGTATGCCAATTGATATTATTATCGCTAACCTCCCCTATGTCGACCATGGTTGGGAAGTATCTCTGGACACCCAAGCAGAGCCGCCCGAAGCTCTCTACGCCGGAAACGGTGGCCTAACACTCATTTATAGACTACTTGACCAAGCAGCATTACTACTGAAACCGAACGGATATATCCTTCTAGAATCCGATCCGCGCCAACAAGATGAAATTATAAATCACGCTAAGTCACTGAAACTAAACCACGAATATACTGAGAATTTTATTACAGTATTTAGTCGTTCGTAGAACTTGGATACGTTTCGAGAGTTACGTTCAAACTTAACGTTTTGCCGTTTCGAAGCACCGTAAGAGGAACGGTTTCACCACTACCATATTCTGATATAAGACTACCTAAGCTACCCTGTTGACCCACTTCAATGTCACCAACCTTCGTGATAATATCCTTATCTTTGATACCAGCCTTGTCCGCCGGGCTACCACTAATAACACTCGGACCGCTGTCTGAATTGACATATGCGCCCTTCTTCACTGACAAATTGTAATGTTTTGCCACTTCTGGTGTGATAGTAATGTAGTTTACGCCCAGATAACCACGTTCGATTTTGCCCGTTTTCTCTAGATTTTTAATAATTCCCTTTGCTGAGTTAATGGGAATTGAAAATCCTATACTTTGAGCATTTTGTGCAACGGCAGTATTAACACCTACTACCTGACCGCTCAAATTTACAAGCGGCCCACCTGAATTGCCGGGATTAATAGCAGCATCGGTTTGTATCAAATCAGTCAAATTCTCAACAGAACTACCGTCGCTAGCAGAAACTGGTCGCCCCGTTCCCGAAATAATGCCACTCGTGACGGTATTTTGATACTGGCCAAGTGAATTACCGATGGCTACTACATTCTGTCCTATACGTACGGAGCTGGAATCACCTAGTGTTGCAGGCGTTAAATTACTTACACCATCCAATTTAATGAATGCAAGATCGTTTAACGGATCGGTTCCAACGACGTGCGCTTTGTCATATACGGTACCGTCACTTGTAATGACAGAAAGCTGATCACTACCGGAAATCACATGCTTGTTCGTAAGAATATAACCATCCTTACTGATGATAATACCGCTACCAGCACCCTCTTGGGTTTGAGTGCCGAGGTACGATTGCGTTACTCCCTTTGTAATAATAGAGACGACGCTCGGTCCGACCTTACTAGCAACCGCCGATATGTCTTTCTCATTCTTACTGACAATCGCGTTACCATCTGACACCGTACTGCGGTCTAATGTACTAAAGCTATTGAACTGCGAGCCAACATAACCGCCGCCCAAACCGGCGGTGAAACAAGCTGCGAGCAAAAGTATTAAAGCAACACTTTGCTTACCAGCCCCAAATCCCTTCTTACGAGTAACTGCTTTATAACTCGTCACCGCTTCCTGTGATGACTGTTTTTCGTTCTTAACTTCCATATTCCCACTCTACCTTGATTAACTTATATTTCTCTTAAACGCTTCCGATTGCCGCATGGTTAAGACGAGTTAACAACAGAGCTGCCAATAAAACCACCGTGAAAATAAGCGGTAGCATAATATCGTTACGTCTGATAGTTTCATGTTTTATGTACGAATGATACGCCCTCTCTACTAGAAAACTCAGTGCTGTCAAAAGTAGGGTTGCCTGAGGCACTTTAATTTGCGGTGCAAAGAATAGAGGGTACGCTATAGTCCAGTGATACACTAACCATCCTATCTCTGCAAAAACAAATCCCCAGAGCAAACTCAGAAAACGAATGTCGCTCTCTGAATGCGATACAAGCACGTGTCGTGCACACGAATAACCAATAAGCCACATAGCGATAACAACGACTGATGAGGGCCACTCGTAAGAAACACTTGCAAGTGCCATGGTACCGACAACAACTGCCACACCCGCCTGAATAGCGATATCGTTCACCTTAGTGCGTGGCTTTAAGAAAAGAAGCCAAAGACTATAAAGTACAGCAAGGCTAATCTGTACAGTCAGTCCATTGCCATCTGTTGTCTGACCCGCAAGATATATCAATACGACCGTTCCCGCACTAACAATCATGTCTACCATATTTGCCTCAACATGCGCGAACCAATATCGCGGACGAACAGCAAGTACCCGCCATTTACTCAGCAATACCAGCGCAAGCGCCAGCCACGGCGTACCGGTAGCGAGAACAGATATTAACACCGCTACCGCAAGCCCAACATTCAAAAGGATATATATCCCCTCACTCAAAAACGATCGTCGTCTGACTATTCGCAGGAATTCCATAAGTATTCTTAGTATAGCATGTATCAGTTGGAAGACGCTGGCTGTTTGCCGACTATAAGTACGAATTTTGTTGTCGAGTCGACAGTAACAGGAGGATCGCCCTTGGTGATTTTAACACCGTAAAGTTGCTTAAGCTTATTGGCAGTAGCGCTATTACCCGAGCCGATTTGGTATAAGGCGTAACGCGGATAATTTCCACTCGGTGCATTGCCTATCGTACCAATCGTAAATTTGTCCGCTTCCAATTTATCAGCCTCTGTCTGGGCCATACCAGCAACACCTGAGGCGTTATAAACAGAGACTACCGCCGCTTCTTGAATAATGGGGTCAGAGGATAATTTTTGATGAACAAAGGATTGTAACTGACTGTAATCATAAGTGCCTGCCGACGGTTCAACGACACTTTGACCATCAACATTACCCGTCGTCATAATAAGGTCATTAGGATCATTGAGACTGATTGATTTAATGTCGCTACCCTTAATATCCTGCGCCAGCGAGACAAGTGTTCTAAATTCTTTTGCCTGGAATGTCGTGCGGAGGTTATTACCGAGAGCGTCAATAATAGCCGATACCTTGCTGAAATCTGATAGCACGCCTGCGCTGAGAGCCTTTTGCTGAAGTGCAACGATAATTTTCCGCTGGTTATTTTCACGATCAAAGTTTGATTGAGCAAGCCCCCACGTTGGCGCCGCATCCCCACGTGCCTGCGCAAGATAAAGTACATGCTCAGCATCTAGAACTGCTGGTCCTGGGGGATAATCAATAAAGTGTCCACGCGGCGGGCAGCGCCTTAATCTTTCCGCGTAACTAACCCTCCAGTTACCCGCACCACACTTCCAGTCAAAATTACTATCCATGATGCTACCTGGCTTAACGCCGTATGGCACTGCGCCATCGCCTTCAATATTGACAGTAATCTTGCCCCCAACGGCCTTAACGAGTTCTCGCATGACCGTGTAATTAACATTAACGCCATATTGAATATTTAACCCGAATATTTTTCCTATGAAAGCACCCGCCTCTCCTAAGGCTTTCCTATCTGCTGCAACGCCGGTGCCATCATGAACACACGAATAATAGACGTTTATCTTACCCCGATAACCGGACGCACAAGCTCGATCATATTGCACATAGAGATCTCGCGGTATGCTTACCATGTAAGCGTTCTTTTTGTTTTGATTGATGCTCAAAATCATCATTGAGTCAGTTAAATTACCGCCTTGATGACCGGGATCGTCTTCGGACGTACCCAGTATCAAAATATTACTACGCCCATTCGCATCTTGTTTAAGTGGTTCGTTTCTAAAGAGATCTAAGACACTTCCCTGAAATACATTACCGCTCGCAACAATCGTCTTGAAGCCGACATAAGCACCTATGCCCACTGCCAGTATAAGCAGGACGAGTGCGAAGCGCTTAACCCACTTCACACGATTAGATTTTTGTGCCGGACCTACCTGCCGCCGGTGCCTCCGTTTAACCGGTTGCTGATTTTTCTCTTCTTCATCTAAACCTCGCAGAGAGGCGTCTATCTCCGCGCGACTAATACCACTCCTGGTAATTTTCGAAGCCTCCTCCTTGTGAACAGACTCCTTCGGCTGCCCCTCAAGACTCTGAGGGCTTTTTTCGCCGCTAATAATACCACCGACCCTTCGCTCAGGTCGGCGAGACACAAAACCATCCATTGATGTCTGACGTTTCGCCATAAATACTTAGTTTATCATACAAAACTTTGACGCTTATGGATAGCTCTATGACTGGAGTATTCCAAAAAATTCATATATAGTAGATAGGCATGAACCAAACAATTAGTCAGAGACACCCCTGGATAAAAGACTTTTCTAGTCTATTATTTTTTGTTTTGGCCGTTATTCTAGGTACAATCCTCATCAACACCTTCGTTTTTCGTAGTTTTAACGTTGAAGGCCCTAGCATGGAAAAAACTCTTTACACAGGCGACCGTCTGATTGTCGACCGCTTACCTGTCACATGGGCTCAACTGCAAAACAAGCAATATTCTCCAGAGCGTGGCCAAATAATCGTGTTTAAGAATCCTCAATACACTGCCGGCAATCCGGATGAATACATCGTAAAGCGTGTCATAGCTTTCGCAGGTGAACATGTCGTCCTAAAAGATGGCCACTATACAGTATATAACTCCGCTCATCCAAACGGATTTAACCCTGACGACGCAAATCACGGCGAGCCTGGAAGTCCAACAAGCGGTAGCACGGATGTTATAGTCCCAGACGGTACCCTATTCGTCAGTGGTGACCATCGCCAGGGCAATTATTCGTTCGATTCAAGAAACGGACTCGGTTTCATACCCCTATACGACGTCATCGGACCAGTTAGCGTACGAATTTTCCCATTCACCGCCGTTAGGACGTTTTAGTCCAGCTGCTCTATCTGAGTAATTTTGTTATTCGATCAAAGTCGCCGTCATCTTTAAAAGCTATGACAATTTGCCCTGCGCCATGAGTGTTAGAACGTATTTGAACCTTCGTTGAAAAGCGTTTCGTCAGGCTTTCTATGGCTTCGTCGTGACCGTGCACAGTAACGTCATCAGGTTTGTCTGACTTTTTTGTCTTTTTTAAATCTACTACATATTGTTCAATCTTTCGAGCGCTCCACTCATCGCGCAAAATCTGTGGCAAAATTGCTTCTATAATTTCAGGGTCAGCATTAATAAGCGGACGCGCCTGGCCTTCAGTAAGGCTACCCTCTCGCAGGGCCTTCTTCACACTTTCAGGCAAACGCAACAGACGTAACGTATTGCTAATTGCACTGACTGACTTTCCACCCACACGATGACCAATTTCATCTAACGACAAGTTAAACTGATCACGCAATTTTAAGTACGCCGTAGCCGTCTCAAGCACATTAAGATCTCGTCGCTGCAAATTCTCAATCAATGAGATCTCTAGCTTGTGCTGATTACTCATAGTCCGCACTATAGCGGGTACTGTCTCCAAGCCTGCGCGACCAGCGCCCCGAAAGCGTCGCTCTCCAGCAACGATCTCATACTTTCCGTCCTCAATCGGCATAACGACTATCGGCTGAATAATGCCATGTTCTTTAATCGACTGGGCCATTTCTTCTAATGCCTGCTCGTCAAATGTCCGACGAGGCTGGTCAGGATCAGCTACGATATCTTCAAGCTTGATATCACGTAAGCGACTCAACTGACCATCTACCGCAGCCGTTGGGTCCAATGATTCATCTATCAAATCCGTAGGAATAAGTGAGTCAAATCCCCTACCGAGACCCTTCTTCATAATCATTGCCTCGCCTCCACGCGATCAATTACTTCCTTGGTGACAGCCTTATACGCCCTTGCGCCCTTGCTCCAACGATCGTATGCGCCAATGGGCACGCCATGGCTCGGCGCTTCGGCTAAACGAATATTTCGTGGAATCGTAGTGGTGAACACTTTGTCGGCAAAATGCTTTTTAATCTCTGCGTGTACTTGATTACTTAATGTTGTGCGTGAATCCATCATAGTCGGAAGCACTCCTAGTAGCTCCAGTCCGGGGTTCATACCCTTTCGAACCAGTTTCATAGTCTCTAGAAGCTGTCCAAGGCCCTCTAGAGCGTAAAATTCCGCCTGCACCGGCAGCAATATGTACTTTGCCGCGATTAGTCCATTTACCGTAAGTAAGCTGAGACTTGGTGGATTGTCAACGATAATGTAATCGAACTGACCCGCAACAGTAGCGAGCGCAGTCTTCAGTCGTGTGAACTTGTTTTGCGAACTAGCCAACTCCACTTCGACATTCGCTAGATGCGCGGTAGTAGGTGCAAGCGACAAATTTTTATGCTCGGTCTTCAGTATCGCTTGCTCAAGTGATGCATTTCCGAGCAATACTTCGCCCACCGTGACCTGTAAATTAATTTTATCTATTCCTAGTCCGCTAGTAGCGTTGCCTTGCGGGTCAAGATCCACAAGTAGTACGCGGTTACCTGATTTTGCCAGGTAGTACGCAATATTCACAGAGCTCGTCGTCTTACCGACGCCGCCCTTCTGATTCGTAACCGCAATAACAGTAGTGCTATACCCCTCGCTCATTTGTTCCAGTATAGCATGTGCGTATACAAAAATCCCCGCTTAAGCGGGGATTTTTGATGTTATTTGATCGAAGTTACTTCGATTTTACTATACTTTTGGCGATGGCCCATTTCCTTGTGAACGCGCTTTTTCGCTTTGTAGCGGATTACACGGATCTTGTCGCCTTTAACTTCAGCTTCAATCACCTTCGCGCTTACCTTTACGCCCTTTACTAATGGCGTGCCCACTTCGGTCTTGTCACCGTCAATGGTTAGGAGTGCATCAAGTGTGAGCTCTTTAGTTCCATCCGGGAGGCGATCCACCAGGAGGGTCTCTTTTTCGGTGACAATATATTGCTTGCCGCCGACCTTGATTACTGCTTTCATACTGTTTCCTCGTATGTTAATTTATACAATCTAACCAATTTTAACAGATAAGGCGCCTCTTTACAAGTAGGAGCTATAGTGCGTAGTTTTTCTATTGCCGATTCACAATAAGCTGATTTGCGTGCAACCAACCATGTACATTACCACAGTCCAAATACTCACCCTGCGCCTTCACGACATTCACCACTCCCTTATCAAGCACGTATTGGCTTATGACCATAGTTAGGTAGTATTCACCCGATACGTCCAACCGGGAGTAATTATACGCCCTCGTCATGACTTCATAATTCAGCACATAATTGCCGTGGTTTATCTGATTGCTCGGCGCTTGATCTGGTCGTGGGTAGTCTACGATGCCGCTGAATCCACCGGTGTCTTCGTCAAAATCTATCACACCATAGCGACTAACTTGATCCATGGGCACCTCGGATGACATCAAGCCCACACCGCCTTCTGGCGTATCGGCGAGCAGCCGGGCAAACTCCGAACTACCGTCAGGATTATGGCAAAATGCATCACCCATGACAAACAGTACAGATTCGTCTTTCTTCAACTGCGGATACACCAAACCAACCGGTATTGCTGTCCCATATTTGTCGCTTGAGTCTTGCTCCACATAGTGAAATGTGACGTTTTGCGGAGGTCGAGCCAACTCTATAAGGTCTTGTTTGCGATTGTACTCCAAAAAAGTGTTCAAACGCTCGTTGTTCGAATAGTAGTCCTGTATTTGTCGACTTCCTTTGTTTACTACGAAGAATATTTCTGTTATGCCTGCTTTTATACAATCACGAACCACGTAGTCTACAATTGGCCGATTGCCTATAGGCAGCATGCACTTCTCGATTGCTTTAGTAATTGGCAGGCGTCGGGTCCCCCAGCCTGCGACGGGGATAATGGCTTTTGTGACTGTACTCATGTGTGTCAGTATACAGGACTTCCGTACTTGAATGCAGTACTAGATTTGTCCCCCCGAATACAAAGTAACGAGTGCGACTGCAACGAGCGTCAAACTAGCAGCTTTATACAAGCCCTGATGATACCTCCATGATTGGCGAATAGGACGCGGCAATTGTCGTCGATATGCATAAGATGCAAGTGCTACAAAAGCTACAAAAACCAACAGCATAAACGAGCTCAAGACCGCAGAATTCATTGATTGCAATGCGACACCAAACTTCGCCATGGGACTTATAGCGCCAAGAATTGGCGCATTCGTATTACCGGTCGTCGCCGCTCCAGCCACTTGCGGCGCATCGGCCGGTTCGCCGTATAGAGCCACAATGAGCGTTGTAGCCTTCCCGTCAAGGCGCCCGTCGACAACCGCAAATCCAACATCCGTATAATTCTGACTAAGTATATTGCTCCGGTGCTCAGGAGACGCCATCCAGGCTGCAATTGCCGCGTCTGCCGAAGCAAAATTCTTTGCCAAATTCTCACCAGCAAATGCATAGTTGTACCCCACTTTGGCAAACCAATGCCATGGCGTCGTACCATCTGGTGCAACGTGGGCCCAATACTGTTCATTGAACATATTCTGAGCTTTCAAAAATGCCGCTTTCGAAAGTGTCGTGCTATACGACAACCCTGGCTCGTTGTATTGATGCCGTTGATTGTTTGTATCATTCAAAAGCCCAACGGGAGTTATAGGGGCCTTTACTCCCAAGATCGACCCAGATGCAGACAAGTTAGAACTAAATAATGAAAATGTGACGACAACCAAAAGTACGGTCAAGCCATACCACCGTACCATGTGCGGCCGAAACTGATTCCCCTTGTGGGGAACAACAGCCATTTTGACATGGTGTTTCATCTGATGATGAAGTGGGACTCTTTTTTTCGATTTTTTTGTTTTTTTCATACTGGTGTACTACTTAATTTTAAGTATAGCATTTACACATAAAAAAGCGAGAGGCGTTACACCTCTCACTTTTTATGGCTTATCTAGCCTTGTTATGCGTTAGCTTGGCTAAAGCGACCGTATAGCCATCGTCCTAGTGCAGCAACTGCTGCCAAGATCAGTAGCCACCAGTACCAAGCAAGTCCGAAGATGTTCCATACACCATCACTATTTTCAGTCGATGTACCCAGAACATTCTTGTTTGAGTTTGAATTGCTCTTGCTGTCAGTTTTCTGTGTCTCCGTACCCAGGACATCACTATTGTCAGCCGTGTTTGTACCGTTTGCAGAACTGGCACCAGTTGTTACTTGGTACACAGGAGTGCCATTGTCGGTACTACCCTTCTTTACTACCTTAGTCGTCGTACCGTTCACCTCATCACTAACAGCCACAGGAGAACCATGTGATACCGTACGGAAGTAGTATGTCGTACCAGGAGTAAGGCCAGTAACTAGTACAGAGTGGTGTGTTACTCTGTTGGAATCTTCCACCGTAGAGAAAGCGTAACCATAGTTCACATTGTTATCTACAAGGGTGCTGTGCGATACCGTATCGTAAACCACACGAGACGTCGTAGCTTCATCGGTATCCCATTCGAGAACAAATGAATTTGTTGTCGCATGAACAGATGCCTCGTTGGTAATGATGGGAACACTTGGGGCAAATATGCCGCTATGATTACCAGCTTGGTCGTATGCGATAGCCTGGAAGCTAGTGCCTTGCGTTAGTACGAATGCGCCAGTGTATTCAGTACTACTTTGATTCGGCATAGTTCCGTCTGTTGTGTAGTAAATCGTATCGGTAGCATCACCCGTACTCAGAGTTACGTTTTGGGTGCCATCTCCATTATCACTATATGTTGCGGATGGAGTTGATGGATCGATACGATCTAATGTCACGCTTACCCAGTCCGACCATTGACCGACATTTCCAGCCGCATCAATAGCGCGAACACGGTAGTTATACGTTCCATCTTGGTCGCGTATGGAACCTGATCGTTCCGAAGCACTAACAGTGGTCGTAAAGTCATATGGAGTGGCCTTGTCAGCATCTGCTTGGTACTGATAGTGGTCAAAATTCGCATCAGTACTATCATTCCAATCAACAGTGACATCACGCTCGTTGACAAATGCATTCGTGCCAAGATCTACGCTATTCTGCAAGATATGAACACCGCTCACTTGTGCTGGAGGTGTGTTATCCACAGTCACAGTCACGGACTGCTCAGAACCACCGTCCCTATTGCCAGCAGCATCACGTGCAGCGAGGAAAATCGTGTAGGTGCCATCTGGCAAGCTAGAGGTATTCCAGTTATAGTCTGCAACGTTGGCAGTATTTACAACTCCCGGACCAGCTACGACATGGCCGCTAGAATTTTTAATAACGAGATAGTAGTGATCAGGATTAACATCGGTTACCGAACCGGATACCGTGACTGTACCCCTAACAACGTCACCGTTACTTGGTGAAGTGATAGCAACTACTGGAGCCATGCTATCGATAGTAAAATGCTGCGTAACAGTCCTGTTATTACCAGCATTGTCATTAGCGCCCGCCTTTACATAATAGTTGCCATCCGTAAGACCCGACGTGTCACACGTTGTGCCATTACAGAATACAGCTGGGTCACCATTGTTGTGATACACATGAATAACTGGCGTACCGCTAATGCCGCTTGTACTGTCAGTTGCTGAAATTTTAATTTGAGACAGTAAACTCAGTGGTGCGCTAAAGTCGGTTGGAACCACGAAGCTTACATCGGGACGAGTCTTATCTATAGTAAACGTATACTCGGTTGAATTACCCGCCTTGTCACGTACAACCATGCGGTAGTTGCCATCTTGCAGCCAGAATAAGCCAAAGTATGCACCCGTATACGTCTTAAACGGTGTCGAATCGCTGCCATGATACAAATCCGTCTGTGCATAGTTTGTATCAATTGCATGCACACTTATCTGTGTTGCGTTATTGTAATACGCTTTTGGAGCTGCATTATCAATAGTTGCCGTTGGTGCAGTATTGTCGACAGTTACTTTCCATAGTTCGCTCCACGGGCTTGTATCGCCGTAAGCGTCTATGCCGCGGACTCTCCAGTAAAAGACGGTGCCGCCAGCAACATGGTTAGCTGTTTTATGAGTAGTTGAATATTCATGATCCCAACGTAAACTAGTTAAATTATCGTAATCGTAGCTCTGATACTGATACTTCACCGCACCTGGTACCGAAGACCAAGAATTCGTAATTAATGCGCCTTTAACAACAGCATTGTTCGACGGTGAAATTAGCGTCGGAGCCACTTCGCACTTAATTTTATTGAACGGACCAGGGTTACTGTATAGATTTGTGGTGACATTCATAAACGTGTTGTCACAAGCGTCCAGTACAAACGATGTCGTATCATTTTCAACGCCGACAGGTCCGCTCTCAAATGTATTCCCAGAGATAAATGCACTATTTGGCGCCGTAGATGCGTTTTGACTAAATTTAACACCATTTGTTGAGCAGCTAATAAACGTATTATCTGATACGACACTATTACCTACACTATCCAGCTTAACGCAACTTTCGGCATTCTTTACGGTATTTCCATTTACAGTCACCGTCGTACCGGGTACATAATACACACCCATACCGGTACCTTGGTGAACTTTTACAATATTATTACTGAGATTGACGGAACCAAGTGAAAACGAATCATCCGACCACACGAGTAAGCGACCAGTTTGTGCATTGATGTTGTTTCCCATATAAGCTACGTCCATCCAGCGATAAGCCTCTAAAAAGTTTGAGGCGGTGGAATGAGTCAGCCTATTGCCGGTAGCGGTGTAATTTTGGCCACTTGTACCTCCTTGTGCTTCAGCGAAAACAACAGAATACACAGTGCCGACAGCGGAACCATCGTAGTTTTTGAACGTATTGTTCTGCAGAACAAAGCCGTCGAAGCCTTGGTTTAGGAAGATAGCCCCACGGCCAGCGACACTCTGACCATCAAAGACATTACCCACAAACGCGAGATCCTTATAATTACCGTTGTCGCTGACGGTAACATCGTAGTTACCGTAACCATTTGAATCTCCTGTAAAAATAAAGTTCTTGAACGTTAGACCATCAAAAGTTGCATTCGATAGGTCTAAACCATTAATTGTTGGTCGATCATAGCCTTTGACGGTTATATCATTCTGATAAGTGCCCGTAGCCCGTACATCGTTGTATGCGCCAGATTCTACCAATACAACGCCTCCAGCGGATACATGAGATAAGCCATCTTCTACTGTAGAAAAGGCATTGATGCCATAATAGTAGTACTTGCCATGGAAGTATAGTTCTGGATAAGTGTCCGGATGTGAAGTAAGATATGTATCTAGTACACTCCATGAGCCATTAACCGCAACGGTATCCGTAGAATTTGACGCTTGATGGCCACTGAAAGAATCACTCGTCATACCCGTAGTCAAAGCGCCTGAGTTAGATTCAAATTGATACGCTATCGAATCAAGACCACCCTTATGATCAGTCAGATATTTTGCACTATTGTACTCTACGACGGCGCTAGGTGTATTTGCTTCAAGGCCATATGCATGCGCCCATAGACCGTCAAGATTTCGTACGACATTATGCGTAAGAGTAAGACCAGTCACCTGGTGATTCACTAGAACGCCGTACGCACCATGTCCGGCAGGCCATGCGGACTGACTAGCCACAACACCATCGATAGTATTGTGATCAATGCTAATGTTAGCACTAGGGCCATTATTACTATCACCGACGTAAATAGCCTTATTACTGCTAGTATTTGTGTCTTCGCCAATGTTATTAAAAGTATTATGATCTACTGAAATATTAGAAGAAGTCTTGAGAATATAAACTGCCTGGATTGCACTACTGCCGGTATAGGTCGTACCTATGTTTTCAAAGGCATTTCCAGTTACTACAACGCCGTTGACATCGTTAATAAGTACACCAGCCGTACCTGTTGGGTTCGTAATGGTTAGACCACGGATAATCGCATCGTCGTGTGAAACAGTAATCTGGCCGTTAACTGTAACGTTGTTTTTGCCGTGATCCGATTTAATAGTAACTCCACTTGCGACAGTAAAGTTCTCGTTATACGTACCGTTGGCAACGTGCACAGTACCACCATCGGTTGCCACTGCAAGCGCATCAGTAAAGTGTTCACATGGAGCAGCGTGCGTGCAGTCGGTCCCTGAACCCGTTGTACTCACATAAGCATCCGTACCCGTTGTTGCATTGACCGTCTGAGCAAAAATAAACGGCACGCTCGAAGTAGCAGTACTCAGCGCAAGCATAAAAGCAAGCCCACCGTTCAAGATTCGTTGATATAGTTTCTTAGACACGAACTTCATACACACTCCTTAGTCTGCCAGCAATCCACACCATTACAAGGGCGACTTCTCAATTAACTCTCAACTTATTGACGTCATTATATCACAAAACTCTAATGTTGACAAGAGCCGGCTTTGATTTTATCCGTACAGTAATCTGTCGGCTTAGACGTCTCTCGTCTCGAGTTCGCGAATCCTGCCGTGACCCAGGCCATAGTAGTGAGCAATTTCATGCCAGAGTGTCCGCTTAATCTGTTCGAACAGCTCGTTTTCGTTGCGAACTACTCTTAAAATTGAATGCTTAAAAAGCGTAATTTTGTCCGGCAATACAAACGTGTAGCCCGCGCCTCGCTGCGTCAAAGGAATCCCCTCATATAAACCAAGTAAGATCTTGTTCTCTTCGCGCAGCTTCATCTTCACCTTTTGCTCCTCGGTGGGCTCGTCTGCCATGACGATGGCGACGTTATTTAACCCCCTTATATATTCCTGAGGCAGCTCGTCCATTGCGCGTGTAATTAAGGCGTCGAATTTTTCATCTGTCAGTTCGTACATACTATATTATTTATAGTAATCTAGTCTTCGCTAAAGGTAAACCAGTTTGGGTCATCTTCGATATCTTTGACGATTGTATTCCAGTGCTTTGTCAAATCATCTCCAGATACGTCGTTCAGAAATGATTCAGACTCACCCTGTTCTGCGGCAATATCATCACCAAGACCGTTATCAAGCGGATCTTGCTGTCGAAATTTGATGTGATTTTTGTGAAATATACCCATGTTTTTATCTGATTTATTTGTATATTTACATTAGCATAAGTACGATAAAATGTCAACTCTGCTACACTGGTATCATGTTAGCCTTTAATCACATGCTCGCAGGGTCAATTGTCGCCGTTGTCGTACCGGCACCACTAGTACCTGTCGTTGCGTTCGCGTCGCATTTCGCGCTCGATTTATTTCCACATGCATACGGTGAGGAACCACCCTATTCACGTTTTCTAAAGATACAAGTTGTAATTGATACGCTAGTTTCTCTTGCCGTTATCCTGTTTCTACTTCTGCTATTCCCAGATAAATATCTTATCGTTGGCGTTGGTGCTTTTTTTGGCTTTTTGCCCGATTTATTATGGGTTTTTTGGCGCAAAGGGATAAAGTGGCTAGATAAATTCCTTGATTGGGCCCATTGGATTCAATGGGGTGAGCGGCGATATGGCTGGATCTTCGATGCGTTTTACGGCATGGTTATGTGCATTACACTCTACATCTTGGCTGGCCAGCCTTGGGGTTAATTATTCAGAGAGAAGCTCGCCCCGCCCAATCGATCCCCCACCCCTAAAGGCTTCGCCTACGCTCGCTATCGCTTGAAGCGCGAAACATAAGGACTGTCGGTAACATAGAACCGCCACGACACGTCTTTTGCCTGTGATATGCCTATTCGCGTCGTTTGAGTTATTGAATCTTTAGGCAGCGCAGGTTGCGCTATAAGCCGTAAATCACCCCTACGGAGATCATGTCCGTTCATCGACTTGTCTACACCGAGCGCCTGGCATAATTTCGCAGGACCATTCGTGGCTTCTAGTCCTATTTTTCCACGACGTTTTTCTATAATTTCCGCTCCTTCAAGCGGTTCTACGGCCCGAATCAACACCGCAGCCCCGTGTCCGTCCTCTCCAACTACGATGTTGCAGCAATAATGCATGCCATAGGTAAAGTACACATACAAATGACCTGGAGGACCAAACATCACTTCATTTCTTGGCGTCTTACCCCTAAAACTATGACTCGCAACATCAGTTTGATCATAAGCTTCAGTTTCAACAACTCTCACGCGAATTATTTTTCCATCAATCTTACGCTCCAAAATACAGCCTAGTAGACGCGGAGCTGCATCCGTCGCCAATTCGCCAAGGAACTCTAAACTGCTCGATGTCACTTTTACGCCTTTTCTAGTGAAAGTCGTAACTCAGCGCCCTCGACGGTAGCCGTTGCCTCGTACGTATATTTACCGTCAGAGACCTCTTTAGCGAGCGTCTCTGTAGCAATCGTATCTGAGTGTTCATCGATAGCATTTTGCAACTCATCCGCCCCTGTAGATAAACTTAGTTTGATACGATCATCCACATTAAGTCCGGCATCCTTACGTGCAGCCTGAACATGACGGATAACCTCACGAGCCAACCCTTCGCGTCGTAGTTCTGGCGTAATGTTTAGATCAAGCATTAATTCGTCACCCTGAACAACTTTTTTAACGTTTAACTCTTCGGTTAAAATATCTTCAAAATCCACGAACTCGCCAAGAGTTGGAACTGTAATATTTGCAAGTGGCTGCCGGATTTTGACTCGCTCTTTCGCCCGTATACTAAGAGCCTGATTTACATATTCACGAACCGTCTCCATGTCTTGTACAACCAATTCATTTATATGTCCGGTCTCTGGCCAATCAAGCAAATGAACGCTTTCACCACCAGTTAGCTTTTGATACAGTTCTTCGGCAAGGAACGGCGTAAATGGTGCCAAAATCATACTTAGCTGGACTAATACATAGTGAAGCGTATTGTATGCGCTGTTCTTATCGTCGTCGTCCTCACTCTTCCAAAAGCGTCGACGACTACGACGAACATACCAGTTACTAGCATCTTCAATAAATGGCAGTATCGGTTTCAACGCATTTGGTAAGTCATACGCATCCATATGCTTCTCAACCTCTAAGGTTAATTGATGGACACGGCTAACAATCCATTGATCAAGTGGGTTCGACAAACTTTCCGATGGATCCTTTAACTTGCCGTCAAATTCCCACCCATCGACTTCGGCGTACATCGTGAAAAAGTCATACATATTCCAAATCATTGTCAGCTTACGCGCCACATCACCCACATCTTTGTCTTGCAGGCTAAAGTCTTCACCGTTAAGTACAGGTGAACTTAGCAGTAAGAAGCGTAAGCTATCGGCAGAAAACTTGTCCATTAACTCATTTGGATCAGTAAAGTTACCAAAGCTTTTGCTCATCTTACGGCCATCATTGCCCGCCAAAGTACCCGTAGTAATGACATTCGTAAATGCGTTTCGTCCAAACAAGCCAACGTTTACCGCATGTACGTAATAAAACCATGCTCGTACCTGACCTACGTATTCCACAATGAAATCGCCTGGGAAATTCTGTTCAAATTTCTCTTTGTTTTCAAATGGATAGTGGAACTGCGCAAACGGCATACTACCGCTTTCAAACCAGCAGTCTATGACTTTGTCGACACGCTTATAGTGCACACCCTCTAAATCAAACTCGATATCATCTACCCAGGGGCGATGATAATCTTCCAACTCCTCGCCGCTTAGTTCTTTCAGCTCAGCGTAGCTACCAATAACCTTGACATGCTCTTTGCCGTCTTCATCAACACCCTTCCAAACTGGCATTGCCGTAGCCCAGAATCTGTCGCGAGACAAATTCCAGTCTGGCGCTGTTTTTACCGTATTTTCGAAACGACCGTGTTTTATATGTGCCGGAAACCAGTTAATATTCTCAGTATTCTGTTCGAGCATCTCTGTACGCTGGCCATCAATATCCATAAACCAGCTCGGATGTGCACGATACATCAAACGATTACCGTTGCGCAAGTTATGCGGGTATTCGTGTTGAATGTAATCGATTTTCCAGACTACGCCACGTTCTAGCAACGTTTTAGCGATTGTCTTGTTAATTTCCCATACATTTTCACCCTTCCAGTCGCCCTCGGTATAGGTGCCGTATTCATCCAGAACATGAACGACAGGAATTTTATTTACCTTTGCCATATCGAAGTCTTCTTCACCATATGCCGGTGCTATATGGACAATACCCGTACCGTCGTCGGCACTTACATAATCGGCGTGCCAAATCTTGTGTGCATTACCGCCACGATCATCAAATAGTGGCTCATACGACGACCCAACAAGCTCCTCGCCTTTCAGCTTTTGGATGATTTCATACTCGAGTACACTGTGTTTTTCATCTGTAAACACTTTTTCGACTAAGTCCTCTGCGACAATAAATTGTTCACCGCCAACCTTCACTTCAACATAGTCAAAATCCTTGTTCACAGCTAGCGCCGTGTTACCTGGCAACGTCCATGGCGTCGTCGTCCAAGCGAGCAAAATAGAGTCACTACCAATGAGTTTGAATTTTACGTAAACACTCGGATCGGTTACAACTTGATATGCACCGGCATCCATAGTCACTTCGGCTTTACTAAGTGGCGTTGCCCATTTCGTGTCGTACATGAGCACCTTTTCACCTTCGTAAATCTTGCCCTTTTCATAGAGTTCTTTAAATGCCCACCAGACAGATTCCATGTAATTTTTGTCCATCGTCTTGTAAGCGCCCTTAAAGTCGACCCAACGGCCAATTCGATCAATCGTCGACTCCCATAAGTCTCCTGTTTGAATCATACTTTCTCGTGCAGTCGTAATGTATTCGGCTAAACTAATCTTTGTACCAATCTCATGACGATCAGTGATGCCAAGCTTTTTTTCTACGAAGTTCTCGGCAGGTAAGCCGTGCGTATCCCAGCCCCACACACGTTCGACGTGTTTACCCTTCATCGTCTGGTAGCGTGGCACCGCGTCTTTCACGATAGAACTAAGTAGCGTTCCATGGTGCGGAACACCTGTAATAAACGGTGGCCCGTCATAGAACACATATGAGTCTTCAACCGGTCGCTGATTTATCGATTTTTCAAATGTCTTCTTTTGTTTCCATTGCTCAACGAGATCTTTCTCATATTCTAATGCTCGTCGTCTTGTTCCCGATTTGAACTTCATTTTTGCTCCTTAATATAAAAATCACTTCTTTCGACCATCAGATCCCTTGCGGGAGGTACCATCTGATTTCCAAAAGAAGTGATTCTTTTAGCGCTTGCTTCGTGCGATCTGACGTGCCGCGGACGTTGGGTTCTAATTGGTTGCCCGTTCTTCCCAAGGCTCGCGGATGATAGCCGCTCGATCGCCTCTGTTATTGATTATACCAGATTGGCTTAGGCAAACAATCCGTTGCCGTATTTTAGTACGATAGTAGTAATAATGATAAAAACAAGCACGGCCATAGTAAACTTATCGAAGTCCTTTTCTATCCAGGTATGAGCCACTTTTTTAAATCTAGCTGGCAAAAATAAATTATCTTCGCGGATATTATATCGAGTAATAGAAAACCAGACCATAATTGTCGTCAACGTCACTAGTAAACACCACGGACAAAGCGCTTGAATAATAAAAATACTGATATACGCAAGAGTCAGCGCAAATACAAGACCAAGAGTGTAGAAAATCTGTGCCGTAAACATGAATAATCTTGGAAATCGAATACCTGCCAAGCCAGCAATGGCCACTGTAATTACTATTGGCTCACTCATAAGTCCTATGAAGCTATTCGGAAAACCAAATAATTCATTCGTCGAGTTTTTCGCAACTGTAGCACAGTTAATAACAGCATTAATGCTGCAACTTAATGCCGTATGCGGATTCTGAGCTAAGTCAAATGCATCAATTGAAAGTACAAATGCAGCCGTAAGGCTACAGATAGCACCAATTAGCATAGTAGTGAATATCCAGCGATTATCGCGGACTTTTTTGTCTTCATGAGTCAAATAATTTCGAATCTTACTCAACATAATAGCTAACCTCATCTATCAGCGGCAGCGGTATTCCACGCCACATATTACGTACTTGGCCGTCCTCAGCTGTTGCTATAACGGTCGGATATTCAACGACATCATATAAGCTACACACTTCTGCCCCTTTTCGACTTTCGGGATCAACTTCTTCCAATTTTTGATGTGTTCGCCGTTCAAAATCATGCAAAAAATTAGTCACATCACGAGCATGGTCGCTCCTTGACTGATATATTACCATGATACTCATTTCTTCTTGTTTCCCCTACGACGTGAAGCCAAGATCGCCTCGAACTCATCGAGTGTCTTAAATTCATAATAAACACTCGAAAAACGAACATACGCCACTTCATTTCGCTTGGCAAGTTCATCGAGCACCAATTCACCAATAGTCTTCGATGGTAGTTCCAATTCACCAAGTGCGTATAGATTATCTTCAACTTCACTTACTATTTGCTCGATCTCTACTTCACTAGCAAAAAACTTACCAACCGATCGATTGATAGCAGTAGACAACTTCTCTCGATCATACAGCTCACGAGTGCCATCCTTTTTTATAACGGCAAGATTCGGCTTTTCAATTCGTTCATAGGTAGTAAATCGACGACCATCTGGCGCTTCACGGCGTCGGCGGATTGTGATTCCGTCACCAACCTCCCTAGATTCAATGACTCGGCTGTCCCCGATATTAATTGACGCACTCATAGCACCCCTTATTCTTCGTCGTTGGTTTTTTTGTGTTTTTTACGACGACGCAGGAATGCAGGCGTATCAGATTCGTCATCTTCCTCTGCTGGCGTTTCCCACATATTGTGCGTTGGCTCTTCGGCAAAACTTGCCTGCGGATCATTTTTATCTAAATCTAGATTAACACCCTCTACCGCCTCATCGCTTACACCGCGAGCTTCAACTTCATGCACTCTATCAGCCGATGAATCAAGAGAGACGTCTTGCTGCTGGAAAAAATCACTGTCAAAACCTGTCGCGATAACTGTAATAATCAGTTCATCTTCGAGTTCAGGTTTAAGCGTTGCTCCAAAAATTATATTTGCATCTGGAGATACAGCGCTAGTAATGATTTCGGCGGCTTCCTGAATTTCAGACATGCTCATATCGTAACCACCAGTAACATTGAATAGCACGCCTTTGGCACCATCAATCGACACCTCAATTAGCGGTGACTCGATAGCTTGCTGCGCAGCCTGTGCAGCGCGATCGTCGCCACTTGCACGTCCGATGCCCATCAATGCGCTACCAGCATTGCTCATAATAGCCTTAACGTCTGCGAAGTCTAGGTTAATCAGACCGTGCTCAGTAATGAGCTCAGAAATACCTTGAACACCTTGGCGAAGTACATCATCGGCAATTTTAAATGTCTCTAAAAGAGGCGTTCGACGATCAATTGTCTGCAATAGTCTGTCGTTTGGAATAGTAATGAGCGTATCAACTTGACGTCCTAATTGGTTAATCGCCCAATCAGCATTAACACGACGTTTCTCTCCCTCGAAGCTAAACGGCTTAGTTGCGACACCCACCACTAAAATTCCAAGCTCTCTTGCGATTTCAGCGACAACATAACCCGCACCGCTACCCGTACCACCACCGGCACCAATAGTAACGAAAATCATATCAGCACCCTCAAGAGCCTGACGTATGTCATCTCGAGATTCATTTGCAGCTGCTTCACCGACCTTTGGGTCAGCACCTGCGCCAAGTCCACCCGTAGTAGAGCGGCCAAGGTGTAATTTAACATCAGCCTTGCTGTTATGCAGCGCTTGGGCATCTGTATTCATGGCGATAAACTGAACGCCAGTAAGGCCCGCATCTTTCATGCGGTTGACTGCGCTACCACCAGCGCCGCCCACGCCAATAACTTTTATACTCGCAAAAGTCTGAATCTCGCTTGGTTTTACTTCCGGCATAGTTGCTCCTACGTCTTATTCTCCCCTAGTATATCATCTATGTATGTAAATCGAGATGACTTACGTACGAAAACGCCCAAACAACTGCTTCATTAGGCCGCCAGCTTGTCGGGCTGCTGTTTTTGCTCCGCTCCCGGAGTGTGCTAAATTACGACGACTTGGCTCTTGTGCATCAAGCAACATCAAGCCAGCTGCCGTTGCAAACTGCGGTTCGTCCAAGTGTTCCGCCACACCGCCAAATCCAGACGCAGAGCCCAACCGAACTGCGAGCCCTAGTGTATCCTTTGTGTAATTAACGATATTTTTGAGCCTAGAGCCTCCACCCGTGAGGACAACACCACTGGGCAGTTTTGCATGTCGACCAGCCTTTTTTAGCTCCTTAATAATGGCTTCAAACAATTCCTCTAAACGCGCCTCTATAATTTCGTCAACATCGGCACGCGAGAATTCATGAGTTTCCTTCTCGTGTTTAACTGTTACTATGTCACTTCCCGTCTGAGCGGTAGCGGATCCATGCGTCAATTTCACCTGTTCGGCAATTTCCGGATCAGTTTTTAGACCTATGGCTAGATCGTTTGTAATATTACTACCGCCCACTGGAATGACGCCTACATATTGCAGGTCTCCCTCTTCAAATATTGAGATTCCCGTAGTAGCACCGCCGAAATCAATGACGGCAACGCCATTTTCAATCTGCTGTTCACTCAGAACGGCCTTGGCCGCAGCTACGACGCTTGGCGTAATAACGTTAGGTGTAACCTTAGCAAGTTCAAGTGTGCTATGAAGTGCGGCAACCTGAGGAGCCATCGCTGACACAACATTCGCATTAACTTCCAGTCTTGTACCCGTCATACCGACAGGATCTTTTATGTTGTCTTGTCCATCCAGGTGATAACTGTGAGGTACGACTTCAAGAATTTCTCTGTTTGCCGGTACCTTGCCTACGGTCGCTACCTCCTCTAGACGTACGACGTCGTCTGGTGTAACGATATGATCCATAGCGCCAACTGCCACCATGCCATCAGTAACCGTACTAAGAATATGTGACCCATTGATACTGATAGCGGCAGAGTTAACTTCGTATCCGCTCATTCGCTCAGCAGCACCAAGCGCCTCGTCAATGGCCTGCGCAGGGCCATTAAGATTAACAATCGAGCCCTTGCGCATACCGCTATTTATAATTTCACCCGTGCCAACTATAGTTGGCGTGCCGGTCGTAGCGTCGAGGTGACCCACGACACAACGCACGGTAGTTGTACCGATATCAATACCTACGGCATATCGAGAGCTATCTTGCATGCATAGTATTATATAACGACTTTGAACTATTTGGAACAGGCGTAAGGGTTTTAGATCTGTGTAAGTACTTCGACACCGTCTTCCGTAATGAGAACAGTGTGTTCAAAATGTGCAGCTAAACTACAGTCACGAGTTAGAATTGTCCAATTATCGTCAGGATCCGTAATCACCTTCTCTCCACCGAGAGTCGCCATTGGCTCAATCGCGATTGTATCTCCTGGCTGTAACAAAATGCCCGTACCCTTGCGTCCATAGTTAGGTACGTCCGGTGGCATATGCATCTCCAGCCCAACCCCATGCCCTACTAAGTCCCTAATAACGCCAAGCTTTCCGTCGGATAATACTTTTTCGACGGCCGCACCAATATCTCCAGTATAAGTACCCGTTCCTTTTATTGCGTCAATGCCTGCATAAAGACTACGCTCGGTCACGTTAATCAAATGCTTTATCGCTCCAGTAGGCTGCTCGCCAACCACCATAGTAAACGCACTGTCTGTCTTCATATTTTTATAGGTTATGACCAGATCAAATCCAACAATATCGCCCTTTTCAAACACGTATTCTGTCGGCACACCATGCACAATCGCATCATTAACACTAATACATATTACGCCGGGGAAGTCTGGTACGGGTTCTCTGTAAGTTGCAGTTGCTCCGTGACGAATAATTTCATTTGCAACCCAACTGTCAATTTCTTTTCCGGTCATCCCAGGTTGAACATATTGCTTCAAATCTCGCAGTATCGTGGCTAGTATTTTACCGCCCTCGCGCATAGCTTGGATCTGCTCACGGGTCTTACGTGGCTGAGCCATTACGTCAATCCGTTCGCTTCAAGCTCTTCCATGATGCGATCATGCACCTGGCCAACTGTACCGACACCATCGATATGTACAATACTGACACTTTCCTCGGTCAAATACGTCAATATCGGATAAATTTCCGTTCGATAAATTTTCAATCTCTCATCAATAGCAGCTGGAGTATCATCCACTCTGCCTCGAACTTCTAATCGCTTCATTAACTCACTCTTAGGCACCTCTAGCACGATGACTAGTTTGATATCGCGACCATGATGAGACTTATGCTCGATCAACCACTTAGCCTGACGCATTTCGCGCGGAAAACCATCAAGGATCAATCGATTGATATTCTTCGACCGCTTAATTGCATCACTAACCAAGTTATTAACCGTTTTCGAATCAACCAACTTCCCGGTCTGCATATCTTTTATAAGTTCAATGTCGCGTGAATCACGAAGCAATTGACCTGCACTAAGCCATCGCCAACCGTTTCGAGCTGCCAACATCTGCCCTTGGACACTTTTACCAGCTCCGGCCGGACCAAAAAATACAATCACACTCCCTCCTTTAACTTAGCGCTTGTTTTACAATTCTTGCGACAACAGCACCATCGGCGCTGTTACCAACTTCCTGCTTAACGGCACCTATAACTTGCCCCATCGCTTGCGGTCCATCTGCTCCAAGCTCGGAAATTTTAGCTTCGACTATTTCACGAACCTTTTCTTCGCTCAACTGCTTAGGTAAATACCTCGACAAGACTTCTGCCTCTTTATGTTCACCCTCTGCTAGTTCGGGCCGTCCATTTTGTTCATAGATAGCAGCGCTTTCGTTGCGCCTTTTTACTTCTCGAGCGATGATTTTTTCAATATCCTCATCACTCAAACCTTCGTCTCGCTTACCCTGAGCAACTTCTTCATTCAAAATTGCTGCCTTTAAATTACGTAACGTATCACCCACAAAACGATCGCCGCCCAGCAGAGCGGCTTTCATATCGTCTTGTATCGTGGCCTTAAGCACCATTTGCTAACGCAGTCCCAAACGAGCTTTAGCTAGTTTTTCTGCCTTTCGCTCCTTACGGATAATTGCCTTCTGGCGTCGCTCAGTCTTACTGATGTCCTTACTAAAGCGCATCGATGATTTTGCTTCAGCTAAAATACCACTTTGCAAAACTTTGCGGTTAAACCGGCGAATGATATTTTCGTTCGCCTCTTTCTCGTCTTTACGTGTAACTTGTACCATATGACTTGTATTGTAACAGGAATCTTCCCCTGTTGCAACTCTTTAGTCAGAACATCTACTGTCTTTCTAGCCTCAATAAGCGTCCCTCGATGTTGCGATGTCCCTGCCATTCATTAATTATCGGATGGTACCAAACGGTTACCCTTTCGCCAGTCTCAACAAAAAAATGCTCCGGCGCGTTAAAAGCGATCATATACAGTCGCTTTCCATCCAGATCTTGCAAGCCTAATTTTACGTGCTGCTGATCCGTGCCCATCTTTTTAACATGTATTACTCGCAAATTCTGAGTGCTTAATACCGGTTCCGGGTTCCCATTGCCGAATGGCTCAAGTGTAGCAATCTGATCAACCAATTCTTCAGTTACGTGCCATAGTGACGATACGGCGTCCTCATTCGGTAAAAGTAGCTGTTGCTGATTGAACAATTTTTTTGTTCTATAGTACTCATTAACCCTTTGGCGGAAAGCTGGAATGTTTGAAGTAGGCAAGGTTACACCTGCGGCAAATTTATGCCCTCCTCCTTTTGTGATAACGTCGTCTGCAAAACGTATAGCATCCGCCGCGCTAAAGTCCCCGTAGCTTCGTGCCGAGCCTTTCGCTTCATCACCCATCTCCTCCAACACGAATGTGGGTTTTTTGTATTTTTCTAAAAGCTTTGCAGCTACTATTCCAATGATGCCATGGCTCCAACCAGAGCCGCTAACTACCAAAACATTATCATCTATATATTCATTAGCCTGTACGATAGCTTCGTTGAAAATTTTATTCTGTTCACTTTTTCTCGTAGTATTTAATACATCGAGTTTTTGAGCAATATTAAACGCGTCTGTCATTTTTTTTGCTGTCAATAGATCAAGAGAGTGTTGTGCTGTTTCCAACCTTCCAGATGCGTTCATTCTTGGGCCCAAACCAAATCCAAGGCTCCTGGCAGATAAATTATCAGGGGTGACCCCAGAAACGGCCATTAATGCCTTTAACCCTGCGCGATGTGTTTTAGATAAAACCTTTAGTCCCCAATACACGTTTGCACGATTTTCATTTGTAAGATTTACAACGTCACATACCGTTCCTAGTGCTACTAAATCCAACAGCCACTTCTCTTGGCCTTCAGGTAAACCATCGAGTTTTTTCTGAAGAGCTTGAACTAATTTAAACGCAACGCCCACGCCCGCAAGGTCTAAAAATGGATACAAACTGCCGCTATATTTTGAGCCTGGCTTCAGAACGTAGTCAATATATTCGTCTGGATAGTCAGCAAGAAGGCGTTTGGGATTTATGACAGCAATTGCCGGCGGTTGAACCGCCGCCACATTGTGATGATCCGTTACAATGACATCTACGCCCAGTTCTTGTGCACGAATAATTTCTTTCTCGCTAAGACTGCCGCAATCGACTGTAATAATAAGCTGAGCGCCACCTGCAGCTATCCGTTCAACGGCACCTACGGTTAGACCATATCCTTCCACGAAACGATTCGGTATAAACGCATCAACGTTTGTGAATCCAAATTTTTCTAATGCGTCTAGCAATAATGTAGTGGCCGTAAGACCGTCGATATCGTAATCTCCGTAAATTGTTACTCTCTGCTGGTGCTTTCGAGCCTCAACTAATCGGCCTACCGCCTTATCTACGTCCGGTAGCAGATACGGGTCGTGTTTTTTATCATAGCTTGGATTCAAAAAGGCATCACGCTTTTGGCCGACTAGGCCCCGTGATGCCAAAATTTGATCAAAAAGACTCATTCCTATAGGTCAGACGCTGTACGTTTTGGCCTAGCCGACTGCTGCTGTGACTTAATCACTATACTTTGAAGTTCTTTAAAAATAGCGAATTGCTTATTGGTTGAATAAATCTTCGTATTGCCCTGTTTTTCACTTGTTAAAAAACCTATTTTCTCAAGTCTCTTTAACTCTCGCTGGATATTACCGGGATCTTCTTTTATTAATTTCGCCAATCCACGAACATGAGTACGAAAGTCAGGATATTTTGCATAGACAACAACGATTTTTCGCCGCACTCTCGATGTAATAAAAACGTCTAGCATACTCTCCCTTTACTAAGTCACCTGCCTCTTTTGTTACTCTCTATCTTACACTTTCTTACAACAGTAAACAAGTAGATTTTTCGATTTCTATCGCCAATTCAGGATAATTTTGTTTATCTTAGCAATCGTCTCTTCGTGACTCGGCAAATCATTTTGATCGTAATAATGATTCGTGTCTAGGTAATTCGGCTTCACATCGAGAATATGAAGCTCGTCAGCCACTAAGTGAACCTTGTCGACCATTTCTACACTCGCTATCGGAGCCGCGATTACAAGACGTTGCATACGTACGGGTTTCAAAAAGTCCATTGCGACATCGAGAGTCGTCGTATCATTCAAACCATCGCTAACCAACACTACCGTGTGGCCTTGAAGTAGATCGTAATTTATGACACCACCATCACCTATGAGACGATTTATCCTGTGGAGAGCCTCTCGCTTTTGCTCTTCAAAATACCCATGATACTCTGTTTCGTATTCGCCCAACTCGCTTGCAGAAAGGCCGCTATTGTGCGTGAATGCCCCTGTTTGCGATATAGCACCAAATGTTTGACTCTCGCCCGGAACCTCTACCTTCTCCGACACGAGAAGAGTCAAAATACAGTGCAACCTCTCAGCTATCGGCTCCCCCACAGCGACACCGCCGTCACCAAGTGCAACGATAGCGACATTTTCATATCTATAGGTATCAAACATCTGTCGAGCTAGTTGCTCACCCGCTTCGGCTCGACTATGGAAATACATCATACGATACCAGTATAATGTATGACATGCACTATTTCGAGGTGGCACCTACGCAAATTGTCCGGCTCGATAGCGAGGTTCTTACCTACGCTCATTCGAATATCCTTAAACAAGGGCACATTGTCCTCATTGAAGTCGGGCGTAAACAAATTCCTGGAGTCGTTATTAGAGAAGTCAGCAAACCAACGTACACCACCAAGCCTATACTCGAAATAATTGAATCAACCCCTCTGCCACTTCCACTCATTCATCTCGCTAAATGGATGAGTGGATATTACGCAACTCACTTAGCGCTTGTACTGCAGACCCTTTTACCTCGAGGACTTTTAAAAAAAAGGCGTCAAAAAAATTCTTTGAAACTCCCTAGTAAAGGTGCCCGAATAAAAATTGTGCTCAATACAAATCAATTAGCAGCGGTTAACACTATCGACCATGCGCTGCCTGGAACACTCCTACTACACGGTGTAACAGGTTCAGGAAAAACTGCAGTTTACATAGAATCGGCAAAGCGAACTCTAGAATCTGGAAAATCTGTCGTTGTTCTTCTTCCTGAGATCGCGTTAACGACACAGGTAGTAAATCAATTCTCGGCGCACTTCGACAATGTCATCCTTGCCCATTCAAAGCAAACTGAAGCCGCAAGACATACGGCATGGCGTGACATTTTAAATAGTACAGAACCCTGTGTTGTCATAGGTCCACGCTCCGCTCTCTTTATGCCGTTGTCTAGCGTCGGGCTCATTGTCATTGATGAAGCGCATGAACCTAGTTTTAAACAGGAACAATCTCCTCGATACTCCGCTCTACGAGCCGCGAGCGTGCTCTCTACTCAACACAAGTCTAAACTAGTCTTAGGAAGCGCAACACCGTCCGTCAGCGACTATTATGTTGCAAGCACGTCACATAAACCTATTGTTGAAATGAACTTCACTGCTCGACCATCACAACCACCGCTTATCACTGTAGTTGATATGAAAAAGCGAAACTATTTCAAACATCACCGTTTCTTATCGGACATTCTCATTGATCAATTGCGACAGACACTTTCAGATGGTAAGCAGGTTTTAATTTTTCACAACCGACGAGGTAGCACCAGTATGACCTTGTGCGAAAAGTGCGGTTGGCAAGCAATGTGCGAAAAATGTTTCGTTCCACTTACACTACATGCAGACGCCCATAAACTCAGATGTCATATCTGTGGACTCACTGAATCAGTTCCGACAAGCTGTCCCATCTGTCATAGCCCAAGTATTATTCATCGAGGAGTTGGAACAAAGCTGATTGAGTCAGAGCTAGCAAAAATCTTCCCTCGTGCGACTATAGGTCGCTTCGATGGCGACAGCGATGCCGATCAAACATTAGACACCCGCTATAAAGATCTACACGATGGATCCATCGATATTATTATTGGAACGCAAATCGTCGCAAAAGGCCTAGACTTGCCGCATCTACGTACAGTAGGTGTCATCCAGGCTGATACTGGGCTTAGTTTGCCAGACTTTTCAGCGACAGAACGAACCTTTCAGCTTCTCGCCCAGGTTGTCGGACGTGTCGGCAGAAGTAATCACGAGACTTCTGTAGTCGTCCAAAGCTACCAGCCATCCAATTTCGCTATTAAAGACGGGTTAGCTCAAAACTTTTCGGAATTTTATAAAAAAACCATCATAGAACGTCGTCGGGCTAACTTCCCTCCTTTTACGTTTCTTCTTAAGTTGACCTGTGTTTATAAAACAGAAGCTGCGGCAATACGCAATGCTACAAGCCTGGCGCAAACTATTCGCACATATTTTCCAACAGAAATCGAGATACTCGGTCCAACTCCGGCATTCTATGAGCGCCAGCGAGACACATATCGTTGGCAACTAGTCCTTAAATCAAAAAAACGTTCGCTACTCGTCGATACCCTAAAATATCTACCGCCCACTCATTGGCAATTTGAACTCGATCCCATCAGTCTCTTGTAAGTAGATTTGCTATACTAGTATCAGATATATGAAAAAAGAAGACATCATCACATTACCGAATGCTCACTTACGGCAAAAATCACGTAAAGTTCACACTATTTCCGATAATACACTTGAGCTTGTAGAAAATATGACAAGCGCCGCGATTGACTGGGAAGATTCACGACCGCATGAAATTAGCGCAGCACTAGCAGCAGTACAAATTGATCAACTCGAACGAGTCGTTATCGTCCGTAGCGATTTTGAACATAAAGACAATCAAGAATTTACCGTGCTTATTAATCCCGAAATTGTTAAGTACGAAGGCGAAGTCACGATGGACTACGAAGGCTGCCTAAGTGTTAAGGATATCTATGGAAATGTTCCACGTTACAGTAAGATTCGCGTACGTGCCCTCAACGCCAAGGGTGAGCCTGTTCGATTCAAAGCAGACGGCTTCCTTGCTAGGGTTATTCAGCACGAGATTGATCATACAAACGGAATAGTGTTCATTGATCACATTCGGGACAACAAAGAAGCCTTTTACGAACTCGACGAGAAGGGTGAGCTGCAGCCAATCGATTACGATACTCGTATCGCTAGCAGCGACTTATTCAATGACTAAAATTGTATTTTTTGGCAACGAACGTCTCGTTAGCGGTTTAGAAAAAACTTCAGCTCCTATACTTTGCGGGCTTATTGAACGCGGCTACGACATAGCCGCAGTCGTCTCTCACTACACATTCGGAAAATCGCGAAACAACCGTGAGCTCGAAGTAGCAGAGATAGCAAAAACGTACGGAATTCCACTTTTCACCCCATCCAAACCAGCCGAAATAGCCCAAGAATTAAACGAACTTCACGCTGATATTGCCGTGCTGGTCGCTTATGGACGCATCGTAAGCCAAGAGATAATCGACATGTTTCCAAAGGGTATAATAAATATCCACCCCTCATTACTCCCTAGATACAGAGGTCCGACGCCGATTGAGGCCACAATCCTAAATGGAGATGATCGAGCGGGCGTTTCCATCATACAACTTACCGCCGGCATGGATGAGGGCCCGATATATTCACAAAAATCCCTAAATATCAGCGGTACTGAAACCAAATTTGAACTATACAAAAAAATCGAAGAGACGGTAACACCTTTATTTTTTGAAGTTTTCCCTAAAATTATCGACGGAACCCTAAAACCTGAGCCACAAAATAATAATGAAGCGTCATATTGCAAGCTCATACAAAAATCAGATAGTCGCGTCGACTGGAATAAATCCGCTCTTGAAATCGAACGAGAAATACGGACGTTTTTAGGGTGGCCTCAGAGCAAGACAAACCTTGGTAAAACTGAGATTATTATCACTAAAGCGCATGTAGTATCGGGAGATTTACCTATCGGAAAAGCCGTACGACAAGACCGAAATACCTTACTCGTAGGCACAAGTAAGGATTTATTGTCTATCGATGCGCTGAAGCCCCTTGGAAAGCAAGAAATGCCGATATCGGCATTTCTTGCTGGTTATCAAGATCGCTTAGATATCTAAGCGTCTGAGGGCGGCTGTTCGCCATCGATACCGAGTATAGCGTCACGATTCGTCAATATTTCAGACTTCAGTTCCTCAAGAACACCCTTCACGACATCTCTGTAATCAGGCCGATTAACTTCTAGCCATTTGGTTGCGACATACTCCGACTTCAGATTTGGATCTGCAGGATCTAACCTAAGCGCCTGCTGCATTCTCTTAAATATTTCATCGTTCATATAATCCTGAACATGGACTGACAACCAATTATCAACTGTGGTCATGTCTTTATCAATGATCTTTTCAAATTCCTCTAACTGCAAATCACTTAAGCCTTCGGACAATCTAGTACCCACCCTTAGCTCTAGTTCTTCGTAAATATGCCGTAAAAATGCTTGTTTTTGGTCATCTGGCATATCGCTCAGTCCGATATCAGCCAGGAATTTCTCATCTAATTGAAACATGGTATCTCCTTACACCCAGTATACACTACGTCATCAACTATCAATCAAGACAGTGTTCGCTTCTTGAGCTCGCGTGTAAACAGCTCGAGTGTGTCGCCCACTTCTAGCAACATTTTTTTGCCAGTCTTTAGACTCAACCCACACATCTCACCCTCAAAAACCTCTTTAGCCTCTTGCTGCTCCCTTTGGACGCTAGTTACTTCTACTTCCGTCAATTGCTCACCATTTCGTTTTACGCGTGCAAGTACACTTGGTGCGATCTTGCCGCTCGTCACTTCACCACCGGCAATAATCGAATCTTTCAAAGTTCGGAATACACCTTTGACCGTCAATGTCCCTATTTCAGTTTCAACAACCTCCGGAGCAAGCATCAACTCCATAGTCGCCTTCACGTCGTCTAGCAGTTCATAGATAACTTTAAACATTCTCACTTGAGCTTTATCTCGAGCTGCAAGTCGTTTTACAGCCGGAGGTAGCTCAACATTAAAACCATAAATAATCGTCTCGCCATCAGTAGCTAAACGTATGTCATTTTCAGAGATGTTACCAACACCGCTTCCAATAACACGAACTGTCACTTCGTCTCCCGAACCCAACAACCTAAGGCTGTCGATAACGGAAGTAAGCGAACCTTGGACATCAGCCTTCACGATAACCTTCATTTCTTGAGATTCTCGCTTCTGAGTCATCATTTTTAGCAAGTCAGCACCAGTAACGTTCGTGCTTGCCGCTGCTCTTTCTCGATTTGCTCGAGCACGTTCAGTCAGCTGACGCGCCTCTTTCTCATTTTTAACAATAACAAAAGCATCTCCAAATTGTGGCAACTCTTTGAAACCAGTAACTGTTACTGGTGTAGAAGGTCCGGCTTCTTTAAGTGTTTTGCCTGTAAAATCCAGTAGTGTTCGTACCTTACCATATGATGTACCTGCCACCAAAAAATGGCCCGCCTTCAGTTTTCCCTGCTCCACCAGAAGTCTTACGACCGATCCGCGACCCTGCTCCATGTGAGCCTCAATCACAAGACCTTCCGCAGGAACGTCTATATCTGCCTTTAACTCCTCTATGTCAGCGACCAACAGAACCATGTCGAGAAGCTTATCGACATTCTGCCCCGTCTTAGCACTAACCTCGACCATGACAACATCACCACCCCATTCCTCAGGATTCAAATCATATTCAGTTGCGAGTTGTGTTTTAACCAGCTGAGGATTAGCTGTTTCTTTATCAATTTTATTAATTGCAACGACGATTTTCGCATTCGCACTTCTTGCAAAACGAATCGCCTCAACTGTCTGTGGCTTCACTCCGTCATCTGCAGCAACTACTATAACAACTACGTCAGTCAAAGCAGCCCCATGCTGCCTTAATGCAGCAAATGCCTCATGACCAGGAGTATCTAGTAATGTAATGGCGTGGCCTTTGCGTATCGTCTGGTAAGCACTGATGTGTTGCGTAATGCCGCCGGCCTCGCCATCAACTGTTTTTGTTTTTAAAATTGCATCGAGCAAACTCGTTTTACCATGGTCAACGTGCCCCATGACGGCAACTATCGGTGGCCGATCAACTGCGTCTGCGGTGAGCTCATGCTTGCGTCTCTCCGCAACCACAGCTTCTTTTTTTTGAATCTCAACTTCCAAGCCCAATTCTTCGACAATTATTTGGGCAGTTTCGTAATCAATGCGCTGATTAATCGTGGCTGCTACGCCGTTCTTAAATAGCTCACCTACGAGCGTCGTAACTGGAATATTGAGCGTCTCGGCGAGCTCGCTCACGGTAATCGATTCGGCGATTACTACTACTTTCTCTGCCATAAAAAACGCTCCTTTCCATGTCTGTTAAACGTTGTTACTAATGCATCAAACGTTGTTAACTTAACACTACGCTCTTGTTACTTTTTTTTACTCAAACTTAGTGAAATCTTGCGACTGTCTTTTTCGATATCAAGTATGACGAATGACTTACGCTCGTTCAGCATAAACACCTTTTCAGGATCTGCATTATCGCCATCGCCTAGCTCACTTACGTGCACCAAAGCTTCAACCGCAGGACTAATTTGTACAAATGCGCCAAATGGGGTAATCCGAGTAACGGTACCTTCGACCGCATCTCCAGCCTTAAACTTCTCAACCTCATCAAGCCAAGGGTCAGGTGTAAGCTGCTTGATTGAGAGACTCAGACGATCTTTATCAATAGAGATAATCTTCGCTTCTATCGTATTACCGACCTTTACATAGTCGGCAGGGTTACTTACACGCTCCCAACTAATTTCGCTAATATGAATCAAGCCCTCAATTCCATCGACGTTAACGAAAGCGCCGTAATCAACGACTCCTGTTACTACACCCTTAACCGTATCACCGATCTTTAAGCTTTCAAACCTCTTAGCAAGACCGTCTTTTACAGCCTCTTTCTCACTAAAAATAAGCTTGTTAGCTTTGCGGTCACTGTCAAGGATTCTGACCTTAAGAGGCTTATTAATCAAACCATTAAGCCGCTGAAGTATTTCGTCTTTGTCGCTGCTGCCAACACGTGGGTAATGTTCCGCAGACAGTTGCGATACTGGCAAAAAGCCTCGAACACCTTCGTATTCAACTAGCATGCCGCCACGATTAGCGTCATAAGGCACAATCTCTATAATCTCGCCCGCCTCTTGCTTTGCGGCAACTTCTTCCCATCCGCGATCCTTAGCAGCCTTACGCAGGCTAAGAAGCGAATAGCCGTTCTCGAGTTCCTGATCAACAACACTAGCTGTAACTTCGTCACCTTCTGAAAGCGAACGAGAGAATCCAACCTCTCGGCGAGGAACAAATCCTACACCCTGTGCGCCGAGGTCAATCAATACCTCATGTTTTTTAAGCGAAAGCACCTTGCCTGTGATGATTTCACCTGTCGTTAGTTGTTTGACACTTGCATCAGCCTGAGCGAGCAAGTCATCCATTGTTATTGTGGCATTAGCCATAAGTTTTTTTATGAGTCTCCTTAGAGTCTCATAAACTCCTTCCTAATAATATATTTCTGAGACACTCCAATAGAGCACCACGAGATTGCTTCTATTGTAACACTAGAGGTGTGTTTCGTCTACCTACGAAGCAATTCGGCACGAACTTTGTACGACTGAACATACGAAACGGCCGCGGCCGTCAAAATAGCAAATATCATAGCAACTGATAAATCTTCGCTTGGACCAGTGGTTGGCAAGGGAACGGTCGAACTACTCTGTTTTTTCGTGCTAGGAGTTTTAGTGCCGCTCTTTAATGGTGACTGCGTAGACTTCGGATTAGTAGATGCCCCCTTAGGAGTAGTCTTTTTTGCCACCGACGGCGACGAGCTACTAGTCGCAGGTGAGGGCTTCGTCGTATTACCATCCTCTCGACTCCTCAACACATAAATACCTCCGACTACAAGAATGATAAACGCTACGCCTACCAACAAAAAAGAAGTTGTCGATCCACTCTGTCTCGTTCGCATATGGTTCATAACAATATTCGCTCCCTCTGTTTCACCTATTATAATACAGTCGTTTCACAACATAGGCAACTACCTACTGTTTGCGAGTTTGTCGTGATACACTTAGAAGCATGATAGTAGCCGTCGACACCGGAGGGACAAAAACCCTCGTAACGCTCTTCTCTAGTGAGGGTGTTGCAGGTAAAATGATTCGATTCCCTACTCCAAAGACAAAAACTGATTATCTAGATATGCTTCGTAAAACGCTCCGCGACAATTACGGCGGTCAACGCGTCGAAGCAATTGTCATTGGTATGCCAGGTATAGTCCAAGACAACATCGTTGTCTGGTGTAATAGCCTAAAATGGAAAAATTTCGATATAGTTAGCGAACTTAAGGGAGTTTTAGGATCCGCACCGATATTCATAGAGAACGATGCCAATTTAGGAGGACTTTCAGAGACAAGATCTCAAGCCCCGGTGCCAACCTCTTCTCTGTATGTCACGATAAGCACAGGAATCGGAACGGGTATTACCACAAATGGAAAGATTGACCCTGGTCTCAGACTCAGCGAGGGTGGAAGGATGCTCGTTGAATACGAAGGTGAAATCCGGGAATGGGAATCATTCGCAAGCGGACGCGCCATCGTTAAAACATACGATCGCTACGCACGCGACATTAAAGACAAGAAGACGTGGGACGAAATTGCAGATCGCATCAGCCGAGGACTTCTAGCTGCAATCCCCCTCCTGCAAACAGAAGTTATTATATTCGGAGGCAGTATTGGTACGTATTTTAGCCATTATTCGAACCGTCTCGAGGATATTCTTCAAAAACACTTACCCGCACATATACCCTGTCCCGCTCTCCTTGAAGCCAAACACCCCGAAGAAGCGGTAATTTATGGATGCTACTATTATGCCGTCGATACACTCGACAATTAAGCGGCTGCGCCTAGATTTTCCTGAGTTTCAATTCAAACTAGCAGGAGAATACTGGTGGTCTGCTACTACTCGCACCATTTATATCGACCCGCAAACAGAACATAACCAAGAATTTACCCTGCATGAACTTAGCCATGCACTCTTAGGGCACAAAGGGTACGAGAGAGATATCGAACTTCTCAAACTAGAACGCGACGCTTGGGAGTACGCCAAAGACTCACTCGCAGATCGATATGGAATCTCGATTGATATGGATATTATTCAAGATAATCTCGACACTTACCGACAATGGCTCCACGCTCGAAGTTCTTGTCCGAAATGTGAAGCAATCGGCGTCCAGACAAGAGACTCTTTATACAGATGTGTTTCCTGCGGGCACGGATGGAGAGTCAATGAAGCCAGACTATGTGCACTTCGTCGGTACTCTTTGCAAACAAAATAGCCCTCCACAATACAGTAGAGGGCTATTTTACTGCCTAAAGTCGCTTAAGCGGCCTTCTCAGCAGTTTTCTTGCTGCGGCGGCTAATCAAGCCACCCTTGCGCCCAGCAATGCGAGCCAGTTCAGGATTAGCGGCGAAGCCACCAGTGTGACCAGCTTTACCACCCTTGGCACCAATTTTAGCGTAAAAATTAGAACCGTGTTTTGCTTTGTTCGTTTGTGCGGCCTTTACGCCGCCAGCTTTAGTTCCTGCCATTGCAAGTCTCCTTTACTATGAAAGACCCGCCTACAACTGTAGTCGAGCCCTCCGATTACCTCACATATGCTATGTGTATGAATTAATTTTAGCATAGCATAGCCTTTTTGTCAACGTTTACAACAAGCTTTTTCATGATTTTGCTAGTGTTGCATATATTCGCACGGTGCTATATCATAGGGTAAGTTCGTTGTCCAAGCGAATCCAGATCAACGATATGATCTGTAAGGCACCTGTTTGGGCTTATCAAAACACACATAAGTCCACATATAAAAACAACCACTGCTGCGAGCGTGGTTGTTTTTATTGCTGGAACTTCATCAATGGAGCAATATCATTACAAAAAGAAGTGCTACAAGAATAATACTAAGCAAAAGCACCATTCCAACACTACCTGATTTCAAAACATACTTCCTAATCTGGTCTCTGACATCTCCCGGCTTTTCACGACTTCGTAACCATACATTCATCGCCCATGCCATTAATATAACGATGGTTATAAGCAATATAGTCGCGATAAGGCCAACCTTAATTACGAGGAGCACAATAATTGCCGCCATAGCAACAACCGATATGCCGCCCTTGGCAATCGTAACTGCAACACTAGTAATGTCAAAAGTGTGCATTGAATTCTCTACCCGTGATGTCATCGTACGATGTATATCTACATCAATAATGGATTTTTGGGTGTGGTGCCTTCCGAGCTGCTGCAGCATATCCAACAAGAGTCGTAAAATAATTAAGTAGAGAGAGATAATCAGCCCGTACAATACTAATACCGTAAGACTTATTGGACTACCGTCAGACATCTGCATAATCGTTTCATTATACAAGAATTTTCGCCAAAAAAAGAAGAGCTTCCTATTCGGAAGCTCCCCTTATAATTCGGCACCGTGCTAGTTTCCCACTTGTGGCAGTATAATCGCCGCAGCTAGGCTTAACTTCTGTGTTCGGAATGGGAACAGGTGTTTCCCTAGCGCCATGGGCACCGAAGCCGGGCTTCCAGACTCTCGACCCGATTATTCATTCAATCGGCGGTCCGAAGCCTCGCTTCGATGTCCATTTTGGGGCATCTGTTTTACAAATGACTCAAAAAGAACACACGGATACATTATCAAAGATTGACGATGGTGACAAGCACCAATTACTAGTTAAGTCTACCTCATCACCCCTGTTAACATTATAAAATAATGTTAACGTCGGTGACAAGGACATAAAAAGGCAATGGGACTATTAGTACGCTTCAGCTCCATACATTGCTGTACTTCCACCTTGCGCCTATCAAACAGATCATCTTTCTGTGTCCTCATAGGGAAATCTAATCTTGAGGTTAGTTTCGCGCTTAATATGCTTTCAGCGCTTATCTAGTCCGAACGTAGCTACTCGACAATGCAGCAGGTGGCCACAATCGATACACCAGAGGTTCGTCCACCCCGGTCCTCTCGTACTAGGGGCAGATCCTCTCAAATTTCCTGACGTCCATACCGGATATAAACCGAACTGTCTCACGACGTTCTGAACCCAGCTCGCGTACCACTTTAATCGGCGAACAGCCGAACCCTTGGAAGGTGCTCCCCCTCCAGGATGTGATGAGCCGACATCGAGGTGCCAAACAGCGCCGTCTATGTGAACTATTGGGCGCTATAAGCCTGTTATCCCCAGGGTAACTTTTATCCGTTTGCGCTATCGATCCCACATTCATGTACAAATGTACGTATAGCGGGTCACTTGCTCCCACTTTCGTGTCTGATTGGAATGTACTCCTCACAGTCAAGCTGGCTTATGCGCATACACTATCACTTCGATTTCCATCCGAAGTTAGCCAACCTTTGAACGCCTCCGCTACTCTTTAGGAGGCAACCGCCCCAGTTAAACTACCCACCATACACGGTCCTGTAACCAGATAATGGTCACAGTGAGATCAAGATCACAACAAGGCTGGTATTTCACCTTTGGCTCCACAAATACTGGCGTATCTGCTTCAAAGCCTCCCAGCTATGCTACACATGTTGTAACCCGGATCAATGTAAAGCTGTAGTAAAGCTCCATGGGGTCTTCTCGTCCTGGTATGGACAGACGGCATCTTTACCGCCAATGCACTTTCACCGAGGCCTTCGCTGAGACAGTGCCCACATGATTACTCCATTCGTGCGGGTCAGAACTTACCTGACAAGGAATTTCGCTACCTTAGGACGGTTATAGTTACCGCCGCCGTTCACTGGGGCTTCAGTTCGCACCGTGAAGCACTCCCCTTAACCTTCCAGCACTGGGCAGGAGTCAGCCCCTATACATCCACTTTCGTGTTAGCAGAGACCTGTGTTTTTGGTAAACAGTTCCGTGGGCTCTTTTGCTGCGGCCCCCACATCGTTAGATACGAAGGTATACGCGTTCAAAAGAACTAAATCAATCATGATTTGTTACTTATCTCAGAAAAAATCTATTGGTTCATAAAAAAGGATTTTTCGACCTATCATTCATCGAAATGAATGCAGGCGTACTCATGCGACATCGTTACTTGTCGCGTTTAACCTTGTTTCGTTCAATACTCTTGCTGAGTGAACGCGGCTCATATCCACCGAAGTGGGGGCAGACCTTATCCCGAAGTTACGGTCGCTGTATTGCCGAGTTCCTTAGCGAAGGGTCTCTCGTAAGCCTGAGTCTACTCGACTCGAGCACCTGTGTTGGTTTGCGGTACGGGCGGCTATAACCACGCGCACACCTGCTTTTCTAGCCAGTGCCTTCCCCAGAATCGTCACCCCGAAGGGTAACTCTCACTCCCTATGCGTTCCCGCTAGGTTGGACGGATAAACCATTAATCCGCTCCGAGTATCTCACCGTGAACAGTGTGCAAATTATAACCGGTTCAGGAATATTAACCTGATGTCCATCGCCTACGCTATGCGCCTCGGCTTAGGCCCGACTAACCCTGAGATGATTAACATGGCTCAGGAAACCTTGCTCTTACGGCCGACAGGATTCTCACCTATCTTATGGTTACTCATTCCAGCATTCTCACTTCCTAACGCTCCACTGTACTTTCCAGTCCAGCTTCACTGCAGATAGGAACGCTCCTCTACCACATACGTATTACTACGTAGTCCATGTCTTCGGTAATATACTTTAGCCCCGTTACATTTTCCACGCAAGATCTCTTGACTAGTGAGCTGTTACGCACTCTTTAAATGAATGGCTGCTTCTAAGCCAACATCCTAGCTGTTTAAGAAATCTCACCTTGTTTCCCACTGAGTATATATTTAGGGACCTTAGACGATGGTCTGGGCTGTTTCCCTTTCGAGCGCCGAGCTTAGCCCCGACGTTCTAACTGCCAATGTACCACCAACGGTATTCGTAGTTTGTTAAGGGTGGGTAGGATTGCTCCCCCCAGTCCTTTACAGAGCTCTACCCCCGTTGGCTAATTTAATTGACGCTAGCCCTAAAGCTATTTCGAGGAGAACCAGCTATCTCCGAGTTCGATTGGCATTTCACCTCTAACCACAGGTCATCCGAGCACTTTGCTGCGTACGACGGTTCGGCCCTTCACTACCTGTTACAGTAGCTTCAGCCTGCCCATGGTTAGGTCACCCGGTTTCGGGTCTAATCCCTAGTACTAATTCGCCCTATTCAGGCTCGCTTTCACTGTGGCTCCGTCACTTGACTTAACCTTGCACTAGAAATTAACTCGCTGGATCGTTCTACAAAAAGCACGCCGTCACCCCGAAGGGCTCCGACTCTATTGTAGGCACAGAGTTTCAGGATCTATTTCACTCCCCTCCCGGGGTTCTTTTCACCTTTCCATCGCTGTACTAGTTCACTATCGATCGAATATTATATTTAGCCTTGGCTGGTGGTCCAGCCGGATTCAGACAGGGTTTCTCGTGCCCCGCCCTACTCGATAAAACACATATAAGGTCAACGTCGCTTTCGCGTACACGGCTTTCACGCCCTTTGGCTAGTCATTCAAACTATTCTGCTAGCAACGTCGATTTTTTACCTTATCCAGTCAGTGATAGCTGCTGGTCGCAAATCAGATACCTGGAACGAATTCCAGTTCTCTGACTTGGTCTTGTGTAATATCACAACCCCTTATAAGCATTGGCCTATCAGCCGTATCTACCTGTAAACAGGCAAAAACTTGTAAGGTTTGGGCTCTAACGGTTTCGCTCGCCACTACTCCCGCCATCGTTATTTACTTTCTTTTCCTTGACCTACTAAGATGTTTCAGTTCAGTCAGTTCCCGCCAAACACCCTATATATTCAGGTGCAGGTGACATGGTATGAACCATGCCGGGTTTCCCCATTCGGACATTCCCGGATCAAAGCTTGATGACAGCTCCCCGAGACTTATCGCAGTCTTCCACGTCCTTCGTCGGTAATATTCGTCTAGGCATCCACTACTGTGCCCTTGAGTACCTTTTTATGCATTGACTTAACTAGTAATTGGTAATTACCAACTACTTTGCCGTCAATCTTTAAAAAATTTTCTTACATCATTGAATTGTTAACGTCCTGCGTTCTCCACGTTTGAGAGCACACTTGAAACTATCGCCTCGATAATTTCTATCTGTTCTCAAAACAGCTTTATCATCCTAACACTCGTCAAATAGACTGTAAAGGATAATTTTGTTGTGTTTATTGCATCAAAAAGACATCTCGTAATCTGATCTTTTTGTCCCTATCGCCAGAGGTTCTCCACGAACGTACGCCTTATCACATGTTATTGTATCGCAATTAGTCGCATTTTGCAAGTAAAATACGATACAAAATACCCCTTAAATGGTGGGCGATGAGGGACTCGAACCTCCGACCTCGTCATTATCAGTGACGCGCTCTAACCAGCTGAGCTAATCGCCCCCAATTTAAGGGGTATTTTATAAATTCATGGTGGGCGCTGAGGGGCTCGAACCCCCGACCCTCTCGGTGTAAACGAGATGCTCTAGCCAACTGAGCTAAGCGCCCGAACTATTTTAACTTGGTGGAGTAGAAACGGACTTTCACCCGATCTACCCCATATGGTGGAGACACAGGGACTCGAACCCTGGACCCCCTGCTTGCAAAGCAGGTGCTCTAGCCAACTGAGCTATGTCCCCATAATGTATCAGCCAACTGGCCAATAAACTAACTTATTTTACCTTATATCCTTGAGGTTTTCAAGAGTATAGGTTATAATCCGCTTATGAATTATAAATTTAGTATCGCATGGTTTGTCGTTGGCTTTCTCATAACAGTCATCGGTGGATTGTTTATGAAGTACCATCAGTTCGTTGCTGATAACTTTGGCGGCGGTATCGGCAGCTATGATCGCTACAAGCTAGCGGCATTAATTACTATTGCCGCCGGGCTAATCGCAATGGTAAATTTACACACCGTCATATTAGGCTGGATTTTTAACGGCCTCTTCAGCGGTATCGCCAACGGTTAAATAGTAACGTCCACGAAAAATACCTCCCATATGGGAGGTATTTTTCTATTAACAATTTAGTTGTGCATATCATCGTACAGATTACCTAATTTTGAACCTAGTCTTGTCCCGAAGGACTAATGTTAGTAAGTAAGTTCAATTTACTAACAAGACCGACCTAGCTTCAGTAAATGATTTCTCGATTTACTGGCATAACTCTCCCTAGAAAGGAGGTAATCCATCCGCACCTTCCGGTACGGATACCTTGTTACGACTTAACCCCAATCATGCCCCCCACCTTAGGCCGACGAATCGGACTTCGGGTGTTGGTCACTTTCATGGCTTGACGGGCGGTGTGTACAAGATCAGTGACGTATTCACCGCAATTTGCTGACTTGCGATTACTAGCGATTCCGGCTTCAAAGAGGCGAGTTTCAGCCTCTTATCCGAACTGGGACTAGCTTTGGTGCGATTTGCTCCACCTCGCGGCTTCGCTGCGCATTGTACTAGCCATTGTATCGTGTTTCTAGCCCAGGATGTAAGGGTAATACTGACCTGACGTCATCCCCTCCTTCCTCCCTATTACTAGAGCAGTCTGAATAGAAAAATACAACTATTCACAAGGGTTGCGCTCGTTGATGGACTTAACCAAACATCTCACGACACGAGCTGACGACGGCCATGCAACACCTGTCACAGGATTCCAAAAGGCACACTCTGCTTTCGCAGTGCTTTCCTGGATGTCAAACCCTGGTAAGGTTCTTCGTTTATCATCGAATTAAAGAACACGATCCACCGCTTGTGCTGATCCCCGTCAATTCCTTTATGTTTTAGCCTTGCGGCCGTACTCCACAGGCGGGATACTTAACGCGTTAGCTTCGCTACCGAGGGGGTCGATACCCCCGACAGCTAGTATCCATCGTTTACGGCGTGGACTACCCGGGTATCTAATCCGGTTCGCTCCCCACGCTTTCGTGCCTTAGCGTCAGAAATGGTCCAGTAACCTGCCTACGCCATTGGTGTTCCTTCTTATATCTACGGATTTCACTCCTACACAAGAAATTCCAGTTACCTCTACCACTCTCGAGTTAGTGAGTTCGAACAATAGTCTGATGGTTGAGCCACCAGGTTTCACTATTCGCTTTACTAACCGCCTACGCAACTCTTTACGCCCAGTCACTCCGGATAATGCTTGCACCCTACGTATGACCGCGGCTGCTGGCACGTAGTTAGCCGGTGCTTATTCATGAGTTACCGTCATATTCTTCACTCATAAAAGCAGTTTACGACCCAAGGGCCTTCATCCTGCACGCGGCGTTGCTCCATCAGGGTTGCCCCCATTGTGGAAGATTCCTTACTGCTGCCTCCCGTAGGAGTCTGGACCGTGTCTCAGTTCCAGTCTGACTGATCATCCTCTCAGACCAGTTAACGATCGTCGACTTGGTAGGCCATTACCCTACCAACTATCTAATCGTACGCAGGCCACTCCCAAAGCGGATAAATCCTTTAATCCGAAGACCATATGCGGTATTAGACACCGTTTCCGGTGCTTATCCCTCACTTTGGGGCATGTTCCCACGCGTTACTCAGCCGTCCGCCACTCGACAGCACTTTCACTCTTTACTTCTCATTCCTCTTTTCGCTAAAGATGCGACCGATTTTCTAAAGAAAATCCTCGCTTCCCATCTCGAACCGAGAGAAGTAAACAGTGAAAGCCTGTTTCCGTACGACTTGCATGTATTAGGCACGCCGCCAGCATTCATCCTGAGCCAGGATCAAACTCTCCATAAAATGATACGTTTAGCACGTATCAAGCTCAAATAAACTGACGATGATATTGCACAACTAAATTGTCAATGTACATAAACCATCTGTTCAACTCGCATTCGTTGGATATTGCCTTTGTGTCTCTCAAATCAGACTGGCAATCAGACTGTTAACCATCATACCTCTAAAGAGTGGGTACGTCAAGGGATTTCTTTACTTATTGTGTCAAAAAGAAAACAAAAAGGCCCACAGCAAGGCCAATAAGTGCACCAACCGCTACTTCAAGTGGCTCGTGACCCTTTGCAGTACGGGGTATTCGAATGTTGCTTTTCTGCTCTTTTATAAGGGATCCTATTGCAATGCCCTGTTCCCCTGACGATCGACGAACCATTACAGAATCATACATAACAATAGCCGCGAATAGCGTAGCAATCGCAAACGACTCCGTATTCGATCCTCCCGTAAGGCCTATTATCGTTACAAGTGCAACAGCTGCAGCGCTGTGACTACTTGGCATGCTGCCAGATTTGTAAAGCTGGCGAACGTCTATCGCCCCTTGTTTTTTTACACTATCTATTAGCAATTTGGCACTCTGGGCAACGAGCCAAGCAATAACAATTGATAAAATGTACGGTGACAACGGGGTCACTATTCCGCTCCCTCACCCTCTAACACTTCTTCTTCATCACTTTTCTCTGGCATAAGCCCCAGCGAAGAGACAGCATCACCGTCACGGAGTTTCATTATACGAACTCCCTGCGTAGTACGTCCGAGTGTAGGAATATCTTTGAGACCAACACGTATCGCCTGGCCCTTATTAGAAATCATTAACACTTCACTCGCAGTTTCTTCAAGTGTGCGTACAGCGACTATCGGACCTGTCTTTGCAGTCACTACTGCCGCCTTGATACCGATTCCACCACGCTTATGCGCTGGGAAATTCGCAACTTTAGTCGCCTTACCATATCCATTCTGACTTACGACCAGCAGAGTTCTCTCGTCATTCGATACAATGTCCATACCTACTACGCTGTCATTCGGGCGTAACCGTACACCTCTAACTCCTCGTGCGGCACGACCCACAGGGCGCGCGTCCTTCTCATTAAAGCGTATAGCTTGACCAGCAGATGTAGATATTATCACATCGTTTTCACCAGTTGTCTTTTGGATCCACTTCAGCTCATCACCTTCATCAAGCTTAATTGCAATCAATCCGTTGGTACGAATGTTGGCGTAATCCTTAAGTGGTGTTTTCTTAACTGTACCTTTACTAGTAGCCATGAAGAGGTAGCCGTCATCTTTGGCATCCTTTTCATGTCGAATAATCGAAGTAATCTTCTCTTCTGGCTGTAGCTGCAAGAGGTTAACCGCAGCGACGCCTTTGGCTGATAGACTAGCGGCAGGTACTTCATAGGCCTTGAGGCGGAATATACGACCCTTATTCGTAAAGAATAGTAAATAATCATGCGTACTCGCCGGAATAAGATGATCAATGATATCTTCTTCCTTTGTAGTCATGCCCCTCTTACCCTTGCCACCACGATGCTGACGACGATACTCACTTACTAATGTACGTTTGATGTAGTTTTCCGTTGTAAGAAGTATAACGCTGTCTTCCTCTGGTATGAGCTCTTCGTCACTAAACTTACCAAGCTCATGATTAATCATCTGACTACGGCGCTCATCTCCGTACTTTTCTTTCATTTCCAAAAGTTCAGTCTTGATAATTTTTAGAATCTCTTCTTCATCAGCAAGTATTGCTTCTAGCTTCGCTATCAATTCATGAAGTTCCTTGAGTTCATTCTCTATCGCCTCACGCTCAAGTCCAGTTAGACGGCGTAGCTGCATCGCAAGAATTGATTTCGCCTGAATTTCACTGAGTTTAAACGCCTTAATGAGCTCAGCCTCTGCGATATCCGTCGTTTTACTTGCGCGAATTATCTTGATAACTTCATCGATATTATCAAGCGCAATCTTATAACCTTCGAGAATGTGAGCACGCTCTTTGGCTTTACGAAGTTCAAATTCAGTTCGACGACGAACAACTTGCTGTCGATGCTTCACAAACTCACTCAAAATTTCTTGCAGCCCTAGAATTCGTGGTTGAATACCATCAATCAAAGCTAGCATATTAAAATGAAAGCTTGTTTGGAGCGATGTCATCTTAAAGAGTTGATTTAGTACTTTCTTTGGATATGCATCTTTTTTAAGTTCAACAACTACGCGAACCTTACCGCGAGCTGATTCGTCACGTAAATCACTAATTGTCGTCAACTTCTTATCTTTAACAAGCTCAGCAATTTTTTCAATAAGCGTTGCTTTATTTACAGCGTAAGGCATTTCAGTTACTACAATACTGTGACGCCCCTTCTTGCTCTCCTCAATATTTGCTACAGCCCTAATCGTAACGCTACCGCGACCCGTCTGATACGCCTGTTTCATTGGAGCGCCACCGTATACAATTGCTCCTGTTGGAAAATCTGGGCCTTTGACATGTTTCAAAAGGTCATCAACAGTCGCCTCTTTATTGTCGATTAATTCAATCGTTGCATCTACCAGCTCACCTAAATTGTGCGGCGGAATGTTGGTGGCCATACCGACAGCAATACCTATCTGACCGTTCAATAGCAAGTTTGGCAATCTTGCCGGTAGAACAACCGGCTCTTGTTCGGATCCATCATAGTTATCACGAAAATCGACTGTCTCTTTTTCGAGATCCATAAGCAACTCGTTACCAGCACGCCCAAGCCGAGCTTCAGTATAACGACTTGCCGCTGCCGGGTCGCCGTCCATGGAGCCAAAATTTCCCTGGCCGTTGACTAGAGGGTAGCGCATCACCCAATCTTGAGCTAGACGAACCATTGAGTCGTAAATTGAGCTATCACCGTGAGGATGATACTTACCCATCACCTCGCCCGCAATACGAGCCGATTTAGCAAATTTACCACCAGGCCTGAGGCCCTGTTCACCCATTGTGTAAAGAATGCGACGATGAACTGGCTTCATGCCATCGCGCACGTCAGGAAGTGCACGATCAATAATGACACTCATTGAGTACTTAAGGAAGCTATCTTCCATTACATCTTCAACGGTTCGATTCTCAAGTGTTTTTGAGTGTGTCTGCACCGGTGCTATTATTTCACCTTCAATTGGTATGTTCCTGTCGTCAGTATCCATAATTAAACGTCCAATTCCTCGAGATTAACATCTTTTGCGCGCGACTGAATAAAGCTTTTGCGAAGCTGCACTTCGTCACCCATAAGTTTAGTAAAGATTGCATCTGCTTTTTCAGCATCATCAACTTTTACCTGGATCAATACGCGGTTTTCCGGATTCATTGTCGTATCCCATAACTGATCCGCATCCATTTCACCAAGTCCCTTGTATCGCTGAATATCTGAAAGCCCAGCCTGCTTATTAATACCATCCCCTGGGTCGATTGCAGTTCCGCGCTCTTTTCGTTCTTTAATAAGTCGACGAATAATATCGTCTCGCTCTTCGTCACTGTAAGCATACCAGCGCTTATTGCCGCCTGCTTTTAGAAGAAATAGGGGCGGCTTTGCTAGATATACATGACCGCCGTCAATGACGTCTCGCATATAACGGAAGAGGAACGTTAACAGCAAAGTAGAGATATGACTGCCGTCAACATCGGCATCAGTCATAATGATGATTCGATGATAACGAAGTCCGTTCATATCGAACTGATCACCTATACCTACACCCAAAGCTTTAATAAGGCTAACAATCTCATTGTTATTAAGCATGCGGTCCAATCGAGCACGCTCAACATTCAGTACCTTTCCGCGTAGTGGCAAAATTGCCTGAGTCTTGCTATCGCGACCAGACTTAGCCGAGCCGCCAGCTGAATCACCCTCTACTATATAAATTTCCGAGTCAGCAGGATTTTTACTACTACAATCCGCAAGCTTGCCAGGTAGGCTAAGACCATCGAGAGCGCCCTTGCGAATAATATTATCGCGAGCAGCGCGTGCAGCCTTACGGGCGCGAGCAGCAAGCAAGGATTTACCAACAATCTTTTTAGCAACGGCAGGGTTTTCATCAAGATAGTACGAAAAGTATTCACTCATGACCTGCTCAACATATCGTCGAACCTCTGGGTTACCAAGCTTATTCTTTGTCTGACCTTCAAACTGAGGGTCTGGCAACTTCACAAGGATAATCGCAGTCAATCCTTCACGAATATCATCACCGGTCAAATTCTCTTCTTTCTCTTTGAGCAAACTTGATTTTCGTGCATAATCATTGATTACTCGAGTAAGGGCCGTACGAAAACCTATTAAATGTGTACCTCCGTCAGGAGTAAGTACGTTATTCGCAAAAGGCTTTACCATCTCGACGAATGTATCGTTGTATTGCACAGCAATCTCAACCATCGAGTCCTCTACTTGCTTCTCTACATAAAAAACACTGTCGGCAACAACATCCTTACCAATATTGAGGTGTTTAACATAACTCTGAATACCACCCTCAAAGTAAAATGCTGCGCGGTCTTTAGTTCGCTCATCACGGACTGATACATATACACCCTTTGTGAGATAAGCTTGATGCCGCAAATAATCAACGACCCATTTATAATCAAATTCTATAGTCTCTTTAAAAATTGTAGGGTCTGGGTAGAATGTTATCGTCGTTCCCTGTGGACGATCAGTTTTCCCTACCTTCTTCAGCGGTCCAGTTGAGGCACCTTGAGCAAATTCAATCCTGTACAACTCGCCTTTTTTTACAACCTCAGCAACGAGCTTTGTTGACAGAGCGTTTACTACACTCGAGCCGACACCGTGAAGACCCGATGATACTTTATACCCGCCACCGCCAAATTTACCGCCAGCATGAAGAACAGTCAGCACAGTCTCTAGTGTGCTAAGGCCCGTCTTTTCATGTTTATCAACCGGTATACCTCGTCCATCGTCAGAAATGGTAATGCCACCATCTTCTAAAATCGTTACGTCAACTCGCGTTGCATAACCGGCAATAGCCTCGTCTATACAGTTGTCTGCAATTTCTTTAATTAAATGATGTACGCCATCATAGCCCGTACTCCCGATATACATACCTGGACGTTTACGAACCGGCTCCAAACCCTCTAATACTTGGATTTGAGACGCATCATAGGTATCAGCACTCTGTTTTTTTGCCATCTTCCCTCACTGCTGTGGCTTTTCGGCCATTTACATTTTCCCCATTATACCGCAAAACTATTACTCACTCAAGCACTTGTATTGAACACAATTCTTATGCTAATCTATTTAGCAAGAGGTCAAAGACACAAACAAAAAAATATCGTGTTTAGGAAGTTAGTATCGAATTTACCCTACAGCCCTGCTCTCATTACTGAGATTGGGTTCTACGCGGGACGACTTCGTGATGAAGACATAACTCGTCGAGTCACGGTTCTATTCGTAGTGCTGGCACTCATTATGCAGTCACTCGCCATATTCTCTCCCCCAGAATCGGCAAACGCATCAAGTGAACAAGATATTATTCGTGGCGGTGTTAGCGATTTGAACGATTTCCTTACACGCTACGATCATAATGAAAATGACGTGAAAGACATATACAGCGCTGTCGGCATTAGCCGTGCCGAAATAGCCGCTGCACGACCTGAAACAATCACTTCGATTAACAATACTTATATAATGAGTCGCTACGGTCAGCTCAGCTCAGCTAACAAGGAAATTAGTCTATCCTACCAGCGTAGCGTCGGCGGTATCGATATACGCTACTTTAGTCCGCTTTCCGCGATATCTGGTCAAAACCAATCCTTCAAGGGATGGGCCGGACATTCCGCCATTTTAGGTTGGTTCGGCATAGTACAGGCGAGCGGTAGCTTAGCTACACACGGTATCCCAACTACGTTTGCACCATACGGCGCAAACACTATGCAGGCAATTAAAACTATATCGGCGCAAAATCTAACAGAGGGAAAAACTTCTGAAAGCGTGACAGCAAAACCCATGGATAAAATAAGCTATACACTTCAGTTATCAAATCCTCGATCGATAACAGTAAATGATAGTTTTAGTGTACACATAACGGATATATTGGAATACGCAACGCTTATTGATACAGGCGGAGGCAGCTTTAACCAAGAAAGCGGAACTTTAAGTTGGCCAAGCGCTGAACTGGCGCCTGGAGGCGTGCAAAAACGAACATTTGTAATTCAAATGCTTTCCGATCTGCCGTCAACCGGAAGGGGTATCAGCAACCCCGAATCTTATGATTGCAAAATCACAGTAGCCTTTGGAAATGCTTACGTGACTCAAGTTAGCTGCCCAGTATCAAAAGATTTCGAAGCCGCACTAAGCCAACTACCTGGAGTCGGCATAGGAGGAAACCTCATCTTTATGACTGTTATTCTATTCTTAGCTCTGTTCTTCTCTATAAGGACAAGACAGTTAAAAAGAGAGTTGCAAATTATCCGCCACAATTTCAATACAGGTTTAATTTAGAAAAGTAAGGTGGCGAAAGTGACAGAAAAGAGACGAGAAACAATCAATCTACGAGAACAATCCGTAGATGTAGAGCAATTTGGCGAAATCGCTCATGAGCGTCATGAAGCAATGAAGAATGCCGTAGAGCGCGCTGAACGCAAGCAGAAGTCACATCAATCGGAAAGGGAAATGCTTGTTGAAGCCCGAAAACTCGCGGCGGAAGTTGAAATGTCTAGCACGGACAGCTCAACTTCTAATCGAACTGAAAAACGTCGAGGTCCGATCACAAAAAAACAGCTCAATTCAAGTTTCAAGTCCCAAATGAGATCAGCAGAGGAAGATATGACTGCGACTGAGCGCTTTACTAGTAGACTCATTCACGCTAAACCTATCGAAAGAACGACAAACATCGCTGCCTCAACGATTGCCCGACCAAACGCGATGCTTAGTGGTAGTATTGCGGCATTCATCGGCATAACTATTGTTTATTTCATATCAAAATACTATGGTTTCCAGCTTTCGGGTTTTGAAACAATTTGTGCATTTATTGTCGGATGGATTTTGGGTTTGTTATACGACTACTTCTCTGTGATGTTTCACGGACGCAAATAATATAATTTACCGAAGCCTAATACTCACCTCTTGCGATTCAGATTCGGAGTCGGAATCTGTACTAACAGAATTTTCTCTTGGAGCACTAGGCTGATCCGATAAATTAACTATCTGTTGAGGCTCTGTTGGTTGATACGTTATTGATGAAGCACCGTTCGCAAATGACTTTTGCGTCTGACGAGATTCCGTTGTCTGTACGGGTCGTGCAAGCGAATTCGAAGTTGGTTGCGCAGCAAGCTCCGAACTTGCCGTTGCCACAGGCCGCCCAGACGCAGATGCAAACGTAGGCGGTCTATTTATCGTACTCGCCTGCACAGGAGCTTGCGTAGGCCTCTGAGCTGCTTGCGGAGGAGATGTGGTCAGATTTTGTCGCTTCGCCAGCCATTCATCCAAAAAGGAGCCGCCACCAGAAGGCTTCGACTGCGGAACTGGCTGTCGACCAGGACCAGGCGGAATCGTAGGACCCGGAGCCTTAGGCGACTCCAAACGAGCGAATATCTCCCTTTCAACAGCAGCACGTGTGAAACCATATTTCGTCGCCGACAATCGCTTCATTGCATCAGCAAGTTGCTGATTAGATTGAGTCATAGGTGGCAGCAAAGACATGCTAAATGGTGCCGACGGCATACCATTAATCATGACAGATGCGATCGCCTGATAATTAGGCAACTTGGTTAAATCTTCGGCATCAAACACAGGCTGGAACTTTTTCACCATTAGCTCCGCATCGGTCACTCCTATGCGACCACTGATAACGGTTCCTACGTTTCCGATAATAGCCTCTCGAATTTTGTCAGTCAGCTGAGTCATAAACTGATTACCAAGCACCAGATTCAACCGATACTTTCGAGCCTCTGATAAAATCGATTCGAAACTTTCAGTTGCAAAGTTCTGAAACTCATCCACGAACAAACAAAAGTCCTTTCGATCTTCTTCAGCCATATCTGCTCGGCCCATCGCGGCAACCTGAAACTTCATGACAAAAATCATACCAAGAAGTTTTGAATTCAACTCACCCATCTTACCTTTAGAGAGGTTAACAAGGAGTATCTTATTGCCATCCATGATGTCTCGAAGATTAAAACCACTCTTCCTTTGACCCATAATATTTCTCATCATAGTGTTAGACATGAAAGGACCAAATTTACTTACAACCCAACTTGTCACCTCACCCGACTCATTAGACCTCTGGGATGCTGGATATTCTTTAGTCCAGAAATCAAGCACGTTTCTATCAGTTACATACTTGAGTTTTGATTTCATAAAAGCTTCGTCGACCAATAATTTCGGAATGTCGATAAATGTTCCACCGTTTGGATCTGACATCAAGAGAAGTGCACAGTTTCGGAAAATATGCTCCAAACGCGGACCAACAATACCGGTGTGGCCAGGATCGTACAAACTATACAGCATATTGATAGTTTCTTGTATTAGAAAGTCCTTTTGGTCCTCTGTCTCCCATTCGAAAAGGTTAAGTCCTATAGGACTATCGAGATCACCAGGGTTAAAGTATATGACGTCCTCTACGCGCTCTTTCGGTATATTCGCAAGTAAACTCTCCACTACATCGCCATGAGGATCGATAAAGGCGAACCCTCGACCGTCATGCATGTCCTGGTACGCAAGATTTTCTAAAAATACAGATTTACCAACACCGGTCTGACCTATTATGTAAGTGTGTCGGCGACGATCATTTTCGGTAAGTCTAATCTCCTTCTTTATACCCCTGTACTCATTAATCCCAAGCAACATACCGCTTTCAATAAGTTCAGTTGGTCCATCCACCTGTTTCGAAAGCTGGCGCTTCACCTTAGATGTTGGAATGCTATTTTGATCTGGCAGATGAAATATCGTTGCCATTTCAACACTATTGAGAATATTTTGTCCTACCGACTGCGGGAAAAAGCGAAAAATAAATGCCGTAACAAGTTCTTCGATGTCACGAGAGGGATTAAACTTAAAGCCGTTATAACTAGGCGAATCGAATAATGCAAATGCAGCGACGATATTCTTCAAAAGCCCCTGTGAATGTTCTGTTGTGTTCGATGATACAACTACTCGAATTAAGACTTCATAAGCCGGATACCTTGTTTTCTCTTCGATGACCTTTATCATCTCTTCTTCAAGCGAGGTAAGCTGTTTTTGCTCAGACTTCTTTTCGTCATGTGTTTCAGGCGGTTTCCATAGAAGTTCGGCTACATCTCCCGCGCCCTTTATACCTAACCCCTTTGTCTTAGATTTATCTTCCTTAATTTTCTTTGCCGCATCAATAGACGATCGCACCCAGCCCTCACTCGCCGGACGCATTAGAAATTGAATCGCCACCCCGTCTTCCCTAGAAGCAGCCGATAGTGCATTCAATAAAGCGCGAGCGGCGTCCCTCTTTGTCTCCTGATAGGTTGCAATGGGGTACACAAACTTTTTCTTGAGTGTAAACTCACCCCCGATAACACCGCTCATTTTACCCGCTTCACTGAAAACGTTGTGTTCACTGACCTCTTCTAGACGAGCGGACGGATACGCAGCAGCGATTGCCTGCTTTACCACGTCAACAAGAACAATCGGAACAACCGCGTAATAATACACAAGTCCTCCTTTTGCCACTATCTCAAAAGATAAATGCCGTTGACCATATATTCTGTTTTTGAATCCCTTAGTAGCAGTACTGGCGATAATGTTATACATAACCTGCGCCTCAGATAAAACCTCTTCGGTCAAATCCCGCTCATCTCTCTGGCCTTTTTCTATATCCTCACTAGACGGAGGTAGGTGTATAAACATCGGAACCATTTTAAGGCCACGTTCGTAATTTTTCGCCTCACGTAAAGTTCTTTTATACTGGCTAAACACAACAATAGTCAGAGCTGTGCTGACAAAGACTATCACAAATGCCGCTATAAAGACTCCTGCCATACTTCTATTCTAGCGCAAGCGGTTAATTTGAGGTACCTAATTCTTTACCATATCGCTTACGCAAATAATCAATCTGCAATTTATTCACCTCCTGCTCACGACGATAAGGGTCGTTTTGAGTTTCTGCTATTATTCCTTTTGCCCTATCAACCCATTCCTTTTCAATCAAATCATCATCGCTCGCAATTGTCGGGCCAGAATTGTCATCTTGCATTGAACGTGTCGGAATCGATGGTAATGAGACTACAGACGGCGGTAAAGGAACTGCAGCCGGAGATGGTGCACTTTGACGCTCAGCAGGCTGTACTGCTTGCTCCTTTTCGTGCGCCTGCTCACGAATACCTTCAATATCAGGAAAATGTCCAGCATTCTCGTGTTGCTGCGGCTGATATTCCGGCATTGCCTGTGGCGCAGGAAGTTCTGGTTTCATATCTGTAATTATACCATAACCAAATTTTTCATTTATACTTCTGTCACGTTCTCCGGGCTACATATACGCACCCAAGCAGGACAAACAATGTTACTAAGCTAAGCTCATAAATCCCCACAGTACCGACAGACCGCAGACTGGCGACTATAACAACACCGAGGGAAACGACAGAGGAATAATAATACGCCTTACTTAAACTGATAACTTGAACATTTTGTAAAACATGAAGACTTTTACCAATTTTTCCTACAACTCTTACAGAAATCCAAACGAAAAAAGTAAGCAAACAAAGCAAAACAACATAGCTTAGTATAAAAACAGCCAATATGCCTGACGCACCCGCAGAACTTGGCGCAACAGTAGTAATAATAAACAAAAGAAGCCCCGCCGCAGCGAGACCGATAAGTACGAGTATTCTAGTAAGCATAGGTATTTAACAGTATACCACTTTAAATTTGGGTCACAGTGACAGGCCGTAATGATCTGGTTGCAACATCCGCCACTAATATATAGAGGGCGCGTGCTCCAATGATCAACCTGCCACTGGTGACTCTGACCGCTCCCGTATGGGAGCATGTCCATCTAATATTTCCGCAATACACCTAGTATTATCGCTGCTATTCCTATAAACAAGGATTAACTAGGTGTATTGGTACTATATTAGGCGCTTTAAGCCATTTGGGCTAAGCGTTTCGATAGCGCCAGAAGGTACTTGTTTTGCAAGATGCAAAGCATATTTTGTCGCTATCGATGAGCTGTCAAAATGACTATTTTTTATGTAAAGGTTCGGCGTTTTTTGTTTTTGTAAATGCCTACGTTTAATTTAGCATAAGGACGATAAAAGGTCAATAGACATTGATGTAATTATTGCGTATTAAACAAATAAGCGTAAGTTTTTCTCTGTTAATTTATATCGATGTATATACAACATCGTTGTTATTTTTAATTATTTGAGTCTTGGCCAAGTTCAATAAGTGTATTAACTAGGTCTTTTTTGTTCAAATGAGATGTATCTATGTTGTTGTGCTGAGCAATAACATAGCCTTGAATAATATGTTTTAGACGGATGGCATCGCTGCGCCATAAATGATTAATTTGGAAATGATCAACCGTACTCATAACACGACTAGCGATCGTCAACGATCCGAATAGCGGCCCGACGGATACTTGTACATTGAGTACGTCTTCAATTCTTATACTAAGCACGTTCGAAGACCAAAAGAAATCACGACGTGTTATCGTTACTTTTGTTCTATCGAGAGTTACGCTGTCTGGAAATAAAGTAATAGGAAAAACCGTATTCGCTGTCATAAGAACTTCATGAGATCGAGACACCGTCTTCTTAAGAGTCCTCTCCTTCTCTTTCGTCCACCTATCTGACACAACTTGTGGCCCTGATGGAATTGACGTTTTCGGTATAACACTCCCAAATAAGCTCTCGGGGGACGTTACAAGCGCTCTTAAGTCGAATGGCTGACCATGCTCACCTACAACCGATTGTCGCGCGGCAATAGTTCCTATTTTTCTACTCAACTGGATAACCAAGTTATAACTTTTAGGTAAACGTGGTGTAGCATTTTTGGAAGCCTTTTGAGTAGACCAACTTTCTCTGTTGTTCATAAACCTCCCTCAGCTTAGGCTATCTCTTATTATAGTCGCGTACGGGGCTGTTGTCACTCTTGTCGCGCTCAATCAGGCCCACTCTCATACACATCTTTGAACCTAAAGATAACATCATATGCCACCACCTATTATTCGTTTAGCCCGTAGTATTTTTTACCTAATGAAATAAAAAAAATCTGTTGACACAAGCACTTTGTAGGCATATTATGGGGGTAGCTTCTGAATAAAAAAATTATACAGGGGCCAAAAATAAACACTGTCAAAACACTCCACGTTAAGACAACCACTACTCGCAGGTGGTTGTCTTTTTTATCCCTACAATTTAGTTTTTCGCCTCAGTAAATGTGCGTCTTATGGACCATTTTAATCAATATTTAGTATATGCCTAGTCGCCTAAAACCCCCTAGACTCCACCAATGAAAACACCTGACAAATGTCAGGTGTTTTCATTGGTGGAGCTGCGGGGAACCGCCCCCCGGTCCGAAAGGTAACCAGTTATTCTTCTACGAGCATAGTTTACCTTGATATTTACGATTCAAAAACTTCAAAGGCAAACAAAAAAAGTTTTCTCATCGCGTGGAAATTTTCCTTGTCCCTTGGCCACTGCGCCTAAGGTAAGTAAGTGACGAAAATATGACACCACGGATCAGATGCGTCACCTATCTGATGTGGCGGCCTAAAATAAGTTAGGCTGTTTGCATGGCAAACTGAGGTGTGACAAATGCGCTAGCAAGTGTCTGCTTCAAGTTAACCCATGCAGATGCAAGTTTTGTTGCAATTATTAAATGCTTGACGTGCATAATCGACTCGCGAAATAACTTGTTAAAGTCCTCTCGTCGAAAGCTAAATCAGCCCCGACCTCTGTTTATTATAACATGCCTTGTGCCTAATGCGACTATAGGCTTATAATAACTTTAATATGGTTGCTCACGTTTTTACTGTTGCCCCCTCGGGGTACGAGGGTGCTGTCATTGAGGTGGAGAGTGATAGCAAAAAAGGTCTTCCTTCTATACAAATCGTTGGAATGGGCACAAAATCGGTTGATGAAGCAAAGGACCGTGTCAGAAGTGCAATTACCAATTCTCTTCTACAGTTTCCCGCAAAAAAGATTACTATTAATCTTGCGCCAGCAGATCTTGTAAAGGATGGCGCACATTATGACCTCCCTATTGCCCTTGCAATACTCGTCACCAGCGGTCAACTACGTCAAACAGATGTAGACGACTCCATGTTTGCAGGAGAACTAGCGCTAGATGGCGCCCTTAGGCCCATCAAGGGCGCAATTAACGTCGCTCAGACGGCCAAAGAATCAGGAATTAAAAAACTTTTCGTACCTCTGATTAACTTAGACCAAGCAAGACTTATCAAAAATATTGAAATCATTGGGGTGCGCAATCTTAAAGAGCTATACCTACACCTAAAAGGAGAGCTCAACCTCTCGCAGCCCGAAATAAAAATTACCCCGGTAAGCAATAACCAAGTACCAACCCACCTTTTAGATAACATCTTCGGTCAGGATCAGGCAAAACGTGCGTTAACGATAGCTGTCGCAGGCCGGCATAACATCCTATTAAGCGGCCCACCCGGTGCAGGAAAAACGATGTTGGCGAAGACATTAACTGCCCTTATGCCTCCGTTAACATCTGATGAAAAAATATCTGTCACTAAAATACACAGCCTAGCAGGGGAGATTGATGGTGAAATCATATCTAAACGCCCTTTTCGCTCACCTCATCACACAACGAGCCCCGTTGCTCTCATAGGAGGGGGCACGAAGCCGAAACCTGGTGAGATAAGCTTGGCGCACCTTGGAGTACTTTTCCTTGATGAGATACCCGAATACCCTAGATCCGTCTTAGAAGCCCTTAGGCAGCCCCTTGAGGACAAAAAGATTGCAGTTACTCGAACTGCCGGTCGAGTTGTTTATCCTGCAGACTTCATGCTTGTAGCAACAATGAATCCTTGCCCATGCGGTCATTTAGGGGACCCGTCAAAAGAATGCACCTGTACTACGACTCAAATTCTTGCATATCAAAAAAGACTTTCCGGCCCACTTCTCGACCGTATCGACCTCATAGTGAATGTCTCTCGAGTGCCAAATAATGTATTTCTTCAAAAGAAATCGTCAGAAAATATACAACATTTAACAGCGCTGGGCTTAATAGATAGGGCGAATTCTGCCCAGCAATTAAGATATAAAAGTAGTGATATATACAATGGATCATTAGCCAGTAGCCAAGTTGCCGATAAGCTCCACATTAGCGATGATGCTCGCAAGCTCTTAGTTACTGCAAGTGAACGACTCGGCTTGAGCGCACGGAGCCACTTCAAGGTCATGAAAGTAGCCCAAACAATAGCAGATATGGCCGACTCACCCATCATCGAACTGCCGCACGTTAGTGAAGCATTACAATACCGTAGTCAGACCTCTTGAAAAGCTAGTAACTATCTGATAAGATAATCTTCGAGTAAATGCTCACTATTACGTGTGTATTCATACGCAACACCCAGTAGAAAAGGAGAGAGAAGATCAGTACAAATATTCGCATCAACGGAGCCATCAGAGCAAATGAGCTTCGAGTGATTGGTGGAAGCGGAGAGCAACTTGGCATTTTGTCACGCCAGGATGCACTCAAGCTAGCAGAAGATGCGGGAGTTGATTTGGTCGAGATCTCGCCAAATGCCGATCCGCCTGTAGCAAAAATCATCGATTGGGGTAAATACCAGTACCAAAAGATGAAGGAGCAACAGAAGAACCGGCGCAGTAGCAAACAAAGCGAGCTTAAACAGATGCGCTTTGGCCTAAAGATTGGCGCAGGTGATCTCGAGATCAAACTTCGCAAAATCCGTGGCTTTCTTTCCGAAGGACACAAGGTAAGAATCCAGATTTTCTACCGTGGTCGCGAAAATGCTCATAGAGAGCTGGGCTACGATATGATTCATAAAATTGTATCAATGCTCGAAGATGACGCCGTAATGGAACAGCAACCACAAATGGCTGGCCGTGCGCTAAGCGTTGTAGTAAGGAGAAAATAATGCCGAAGATGAAAACCCATAAAGGAACCGCGAAGCGGATTAAACTTACCAGTACTGGTAAGGTTACACGACGTCGCGCGTTTGGCACGCACATGCTTGCAAAAAAAAGCAAAAGTCGCAAACGAGCGATTAGCGTGTCTGCCAGTGTAACTGGTTCTGTAGCAAAAAACGTTAAACGAGCACTAGGAGTATAAATTATGCGAGTAAAACGAGGCGTCCCTGCACGGGCGAAGCACAAAAAAATTCTAAAAGCCGCTAAAGGCATGCAGCATGATCGCACGCGCTCATTCAGACTTGCGAAACAAGCAGTTATTCGAGCCCTAGGTTTTGCGTACCGTGATCGTCGCAACAGAAAACGCGACCTTCGCAGCCTATGGATTACCCGAATTAACGCAGCCGCACGCGAAAACGGTACTTCGTACGGTCGCCTGATTGCTGGCCTCAAGGGTGCAAGCATTAATCTTGATCGCAAGGTCCTAGCAGAACTAGCCGTAAGTGAACCAAAAGCGTTCAGCGCTATTGTGAAAAGCGCCAAGAACTAAATACCGCCTACAATTATAAAATAACTCCCGTGTCGGGAGTTATTTTATATACAGCCTGTCGATAAGCCGGGTTCTGTACCGCAAATAGCGGAGACAATCATCTATCTAGCCTCACAGTTGCCTATGAGATCAAGCGGATATCGACCTGCAGACGGACCGTCTCTTATGCAGATCTCCTTGCAGCTGACAGGGTTTACCTTCTTCGTCTGTCACCAGACGCCGCTGTGGGCTCTTACCCCACTCGTTTCACCTTTTCCCAGATATTAATCAGGGTAGTTTTGTTTCTGTGGCACTTTCCCTAGGGTCTCCCCCGGTTGCCGTTAACAACTGTCATGTCCTACGCTGCCCGGACTTTCCTCCAGCCAAAATATATGACGGGCGATTGTCTAACAGACTGCATTCTAATTATACACTAGCCTGAGCGCTTTTATGATCGTCAAGAGTGCGGTTAACTTCTCTGTCCGCCAGTTGATTCATCTCTCTAGGAACGTGTCTAAAACTTACCCGTTCAAAACTAGGAATCAAATCTCGAATCCTCTCATTAATTGGCCAAAGATCTCTGTTTTTTATTACGTAGATTCCATTCATCTGATTCACTACAAGCATACTATCAAGCCTAAATTCTATTTTTTTCAAACCAAGCTCTAAAGCTTTTTCTAGACCTAAACGGACTCCTTGGTATTCGGCTTGGTTATTGGTAGTTATTCCTAAATACTCACCACCTTGAGCAAGTATGTGCTGTCCGTTATCCATAATCACATACCCAGAAGCTGACGGCCCCGGATTGCCCCTAGATCCACCATCCGCATAAATAATTGCATCACTTAACGTTGCGTTATTATCATCATTCACATCAACTCGGTCACTGCTTTTATCCGTTAACTGTTCTTGTTGTATAATTCCCAACAACAATTGCGTAAGGTCGGTTAAAGAATTCTGTTGAACATCTGACAACGTTTGCCATACGTGCTGATCATAGTTTTCACTAAGTCGCGGCTCATGATGACCGCTTGCCAAAGTCACCGAGTACGTGATTACTGCATACTGAATATTACGGTCGTCCCTATCGATGTATGTAACAACATCGAAAAGCTTTGCCTTTCCGATATGTAAGCCGACATCCTCGTGAAGGTATCGTCGCAGTGCGTCTTCCGGCTGCTCGCCATAATCCAGTCGTCCACCCGGTAATTCATAAAGTCCAAGTATACTCTCTCTGCCCGACGATCGTCGCAGCAAAAGTATCATATCTTCTTGTTTAATAATTGCTCGAATTGCTATTCGTTGGTTCATAAGTCTAATATACCAGTTTTCGCGTGGTCGGGATGACTGGACTTGAACCAGCGACCTCACGGCCCCCAGCCGTGCGCGCTACCAACTGCGCCACATCCCGAAACCATAATAGCCCCGAAGGGAAATCATGACGCTTGATATTCCCCGCTTTACGCAAGGTGGGTGTCCTCAAACCATTTCCACGGAAACAGATCATCTTGGATTCCCTATCATATGACATTAGGAAAATCATGCACGCCACAATACCCTCGGGACACTTATATTATACTCCATTACACTATGAATATCTTGGTGAAGAATTCGAGAATCGCTACGATTGCCGAGCCCATAATTGAGCTAATAGCAGTACTTGCAAACAAAACGATAACAAAAATAAACATTAATCCATACTGTTCAATAAATTCCATGGCACGTCGTGCGAAATCGGGCGCAAGGGCGTAGAGTACCCTTGAGCCATCAAGAGGTGGGAGTGGTATCATGTTAAAGACAAAGAAACCGAGATTGATAATTACTCCGTAAGTAAGAATCATACTTAAGATATTTGAATAAACTGGAATGGCAAGATTATATCCCAGTAATGCTCCAATACCGAAGGTCACAAAGGCGATAATAAAGTTGGTCAAAGGTCCAGCCAGCGCAACGAGTGCCGCACCCCATTCATTGTAGCGAACTCTCCCAGGGTTAAAGGGGACGGGCTTCGCTCCACCGAATATCGGTGCACCGACAAGAGCTAAGACTAGTGGTAGTAATATCGTAAGGAATGGATCAATGTGCTTAATGGGATTTAAAGTTAACCTACCCTGTAACTTTGCAGTATCATCTCCTAGCCAGTAAGCCACAAATCCATGCATAACCTCATGAAGTGTCATAGACACCAATATCACACCAAATATGACAATTAGGTTGAGGATTAGCTGTTCATTCATTTCCTTGTCAATTATAGCACTTATAATTGTGACGCCATGGCCATGGACGAATTGATTGATGGATTGACAGATACACTAAAAAGCGGTACACTGGGTAGGATTGTAAAAAATAAGACGTGGAGCAACAGACATGGCAGCACAATGCGATTTGACCGGTAAGGGAAAACAATTCGGCCACAATGTGAGCTTTTCTTTGCGTCGCACCAAGAGAGTATTCAAACCAAACCTCCAAAAGAAAACTTTCGTCGTCGACGGCCAGAAAGTTACAATGACCCTGAGCACTCATGCAATCAGGACCCTCAAAAAAAAGGGCATTTTAACACAGGCAAAATAAGGCACACATCTCGATAACAAATAAGACACCGTAACCGGTGTCTTATTTGTTATCTACCATTAATTAACTTCGTGTTATTTTAACTACCGTGAGTACCTGAGGAATTGAGGAAGATGATTTAACTTTATACTTTGATCCAGCATCTTCCACAGTGGCCGCTAGCTCTTTTACAAAAATATCGAGGCTATCTTGCGGTACTTCATATTTTAATGCAGAATCCGCATAATGAACGGGAATGACAACTTTCGGATCGATTTGACGTACCATTGTTGCCGCCGAGGTTCCGTCTAGGGTGTAGCCATTTCCTCCAACAGGTATAATTACAATGTCTGTAACCCCGATGGCCTCAAGTTGATCTTCGTTAAGTTTAGGGGCAATATTGCCTATAACTACCAATCGCACATCTCCAATTTCTATTCTATAAATAGTGCTCACAGGCTCATCCTCTGGACTATCTATATGACGAGTAGCTCTGATTCCTCTGACTGAAACTTCGCCGACCTCATACGCACCCGGGCCTTCAATCTGTAACTTTGCCGTATTGTCGTTAACAACAAACCTAGGCTCAGTAGCAATTTCTATAGAATCTTTAACACTTACATTCTTATGCCCAACTACAGACATATTTGGGTTAAAAACAAGTTGTATTTTTTTACTCGTTAGTACTACGGTGTTACCGCCTTTGTATTCAATGTCGAACATGCCTTATCCTTTCAGCACTTTATCGGTGTCCACCAAAACCGCATGATTACTATTCAATATCTCTGTAATAAATTTATCACGAACACTGAGACGATAATAGAACTCGTCGTATGGAATTACGCTGTAATTTAATTCTCTTCCTTCAATTTTTTCAATTGCTTTAATAGACTTCTTCAATCTAGTTGCAGCGACGCTACCAACCAAAAGAAGATCAACCTTGCTACCAGAATCTCTTACGAGCATACCTGCAGCAATGGCGACTCTTACGCCCGGCAGATCTTTAATGAAATGCTGCCAATCATTTGAAGCAGGGTCTGCAACAGATACGGATGCAATTTCTTTTTGATCAGAAAAAATGGCTCGCAACGGCACGTAATGTTCATACCTTTGATTCACCTCGTAATAGAGCTTATTGTCTGACGTGTCGCTTGTAATAATCCCCACGGTCAACATATTGGACAGTTCTCGGCGCACGGAATTTATTTGTTCATCAATAAGACGAGTAATCTCTCGTACGTAAAATGATGTACCGGGATTATTCATAAAAAGGTGAAGTAATTTCACCCTTGTTTTTGATCCAAATAAAGCATCAATCATCTTACCCCCGTATAATTCTCTTACACCGACTATACCACGATTATTGTTCAGATGCGAGTAAGGATGCGATGCTTTTTCTTGCCTCCTCCAGAGGAAGCCATAATATAAACTGATTACGTCGCATCCAGGTCAACTGCTTCTTTGCCAAACGTCCATCTTGAACTATAAATTTCTCCTTCACTTCTTCCAAATTCATACTTCCTTCAAGATACGCTCGACACAGCGGATAAATATTACCCGTCATCGACTCATGATCCCAACCAAACTTATTACCCAAATGTTCAGCTTCGCGTAAAACACCCTCTTCAAACATCACGTCAGCTCTTTGTTTGATTCTTTTTTTTAATTCTGCGATATCAGTCGATACACCTATAACAATTGAACCTTTCGTAGGCTTGCTTCTACGCTTATCGTTTAAACCTTTTTGTTCAATTGCCCGAATTAGATGCCGCTTATTCATATAGTTACGAGGTAACTCTATGCCGTCAGTATTACAACGTAACTGCAAATCCTCTACTGACAGCGCTTCAAGTTCCTGACGCACCTCCATGTCTGCAGGTTCGCCAAATTGATAGTCAAACAAAACCGCATCAACGTAAAGTCCGCTACCGCCAACAAGAAAAGGTATATTACCCCGATCTCGAATTTCCCGTATCTTATTTTCGGCATACTTTTTAAACTCCGCAGCTGTGTAACGTTGGTCGGGCTCCACAAGATCTAACCCCCAGTGCGGAATCTTTGCGCGCTCCTCGTCAGTCGGTTTTGCCGTACCGATATCCATACCTTTATATACCGTACGACTATCAGCGCAGATGACCTCTCCGTTAAATTGCTCAGCCAATTCAATGGCAAGTGAAGTTTTGCCGCTGGCAGTAGGCCCTACAATAACTACTAAAGGCTCAGTTTTCATCTAGCTCTCTCTGTTGAAGTCCATCGACTCATAAATTTCTTAGATACTCACCTAACATATCAATTGAAATCTTTTCTTCTCCAGATTGCGTACGAACGCTCACAACACGTGAATCTTTATCTTTTGGACCAACTATGAGCTGAACTGGAATTTTCCACGTAGTAGCCTCCCTGATTTTCTTACCAAGCGATTCATTACGATCATCCCTAGTAAAACGAAGCTCGTTGTATTTAAGCGGCTTCTCTAAGACCGTGTCCTGTAAAATATTCTCTATCTCTTTTACATAATCAAGCACCGTATCATTGATTGTCAATATACGGACCTGCTCGGGAGCCGTCCAGAAAGGAAACCATCCAGCCGTATGTTCAATAAACACGCTGAGAAATCGCTCAATCGACCCTAGTAGCGCACAATGAATCATGACGGGGCGTTCGGAGCCACCGTCACTGCCCGCATACTCTAAACCGAACCGTTCAGGTTGAACAAAATCTAACTGAACCGTAGCAACCTGGTGTTCACGTCCTATCGCGTCTGTTGCCATAAAGTCAATCTTAGGACCATAGAATGCCGCCTCTCCTTCTTGCTCAAAATAATCAAGTTCATTACGCAATACAGCAGCCTTCAACTGCTCCTGCGCTGATTTCCAAAGACTTTCATCGCCAAGATAGCCATCGCCATCATCACGATAGCTTAGGCGGACGCGAAGCTTCATTCCTAGTGTCGCATAAAGCTCATTTGCAGATTCGAGCAAGCCATTTATCTCATCCTCTATTTGATCATTTCGACAAAAAACATGACTATCATCCTGAGTAAGTGATCTAACTCGGTTCAGCCCACCCAGCTCACCAGTCTTTTCATCCCTATAGTCAGTAGTGGTCTCCAAGAAACGCACAGGCATGTCCTTGTAACTACGTGGCTTGCTTATATAGATTTGCGTATGATGAGGACAATTCATCGGCTTGAGTGCCATCTTGTCGCTTGTCTCCTGACTAGTAACCAAAAATAGCTCATCGCCAAATTTCGCCCAATGACCAGATGTTTCATAAAGGTCAGTCTTTGTAATATGTGGCGTCCAGACTTTCTCAAAACCCCTGTGCTGTCGCAATTGGTTTGAATACTGAGCCATCAAATCTCGCAAAATTGTACCTCTCGGTGTAAAAAGCGGTAAACCTACGCCTACAAGCGGGGAGATTGTATAGAGGTCAAGTTCCCTGCCCAATTTACGGTGATCGCGCAGCTTGGCTTGCTCTAATTGCTCTAAGTACCGATCAAGCTCCTCTTGAGTTGCAAATGAAACACCGTAAAGACGCTGCATTTGGGCATTTTTCTCATTGCCACGCCAATACGCACCAGCAACACGCATTAACTTAAACGCGCCAACTTCACTTGTGTTTATGGCATGCGGACCGCGACAAAGATCCATAAAGTCACCATTTGAATAAAACGACACCTCATCAACAGCCGCGTCACCCTCGGCGATTGTGCCCATTGCATCATTATCGAGATCCTTAGCAACCGTCGTGCCACTTCTTTTAAGGTCGTTCAGCAGCTCTTCCTTATATGTTTGCTTATTCTCTTTTGCCCACTGTATAGCATCGTCAATTGGCTTGGTCGAACGCACAAAATCCAGGTTTTGATTGATAACTTTACGCATCTCTTTCTCAATCTTGCCGAAATCTTGCTCACTTATCTTAGTATCCCCAAGATCAATATCGTAATAAAAACCGTTTTCTACCACTGGACCTACGCCAAATTTTGCATCCGGCCATATGTGCTGGACAGCCGTTGCGGTAATGTGGGCCAAGCTATGTCGCATTGCGTGAAGTTGTTCTTCATTCATATTGCATTCTCCTTTGCGTTTTATAAATAAAAACATGCGATGTCCAGATTCACGCTGTAAATCCATAAATCGCACGTCTCGGGTCACGATACATTATCGGGACGGTTCCACCGGACTTTTACTCGTAAGGAAACGTTACGCACGTCCCCATATCCCACGAAGCTCAGCGGGCGGTTACTCCACTTCATCGCTTATCGTAATGATACCACATTTCATATGATTGCAACACTTTACCATATCTGTTAATATAATGAGGCTTTACGGGCGATTAGCTCAGCTGGCTAGAGCGCCTCATTGACGTTGAGGAGGTCGGGGATTCGAATTCCTCATCGCCCACCAGAAAATATTCCAACAGATTACCGCAAGGTAATCTGTTTGTTTTCCACTAGGTCACAAAGTTTTCCACTAGGTTCTACGTACACTTTACACGTACCGTATATCAGCCATGATATACGGTACGTGTACTTGTTCCATTGACATTTCTAATTGCTTATGTTAACATTAGTACATGACAGAATCGTCACACAAAAAAGTTACCAACAAAAAACATATGTCCGACATCTCTGAACTAGAAAAGTTTACTCTTGGCTTTGAGTTAAATGTACCCTGGAGTGAAGCAAGTCAGACAGTTCAACACCGACCTACGAAAAGATAACTTTACAGTTATTTTGATTTCGATTTTACAGTAGCTTTTTCGGTTACATCGAATTTATCAAAATATCGACCTAACAAAAGGGCTGTTTGTGATGTAAAAGCCGAAGCTGAACTATATACAATAGCCGTAACAGGCATCAGGAACCACTGAAGAATCATCCAAACATTACGATGACGTTTGTATCTTAATGGGCGCGGTGGAAGCATCTTAAAGGCGAAAAACACTGTTATAAACAAGCCAACAAGAGCAATCTGTTGGATATGACTGATAACTTCTGGAAGTTGATGAGCGGCGATACTATGAGCAGCCTGACCGTTAACAAAAAGTGGCACCCACCCACCTATTGCAATCAGTATCGCGATGCTTGCAAGAGTAACGTGACCATCAATCAAACGAATAAGCCGAGCTAAACTTGGTCCAAGAGGCACTTCTCTACGATCAGTAAAAATTCTTGTTGCAACATATGCTATATCGGAAGCTCCGTATGCCCAACGACGAAGTTGTATAAACTGAGCCTTAAGTGTTCGTAGATAAGTTGAAGATAAAACAGCATCTTGATATATGGGTACAAATATAGATACAACGCCGTAATTACCTTTAAAATGAAAGTAACTCCTCCAATACTGATGGCCGTCTTCTACTATTGTTCGAGTGCTCCAAAAATTCATTTCAACAAGCGCATCCATTGGCTGAGAATGTGATGCAAAATTACGCAAAGTATGCGGTCTCATTGAGCTAATAATATTCCAAAATGAGTTTCCAGTAGCGACCACGCGCATCGGCGCTGGAGCATCCCAGATATTGTTAATGAAAAGGCATATTGGTTGATAGGAAAGGTTCTTGCGATCAAGATGAACGACATATTCATACGTAAGATAGTCAAAATAAGTAGGGTGTGTTCGATTGTCTGCGTCAAGAGTAGTAACAATTACATCACTATATTTAATTTTACGCTTATCTAGCCAGTCCTTTAGAAAGAATCCTGCATACGTTATATTGCCGCCCTTACCCCGAACTTCATTAGGCAAATCATTCGGATGTTCAACAAGTAGAAAATCCTTAAACTTACCCCGAAATTCCCTTTCAAGTGCATGAACTGTATCTTTAATCGCAGCGCCACCTCTCGCTTCATATGCGACGACGACAATCATATGTTTTTTATCATAAGTAGAGTCAACAAGCGACTGAATTGTTGGCTGCAAGATATCATAGGACTCATTGTATGTTGCAATTATAACAGCGTTATATATTTGAGACGGCTTCGGGTAGTTGTTCGGATGGGCGATAATTTCCTTTAGGTTCCCCGCATGATTATCGTGTGCAAAATCATTATCCGGTTTCAGTGCGTCATCGATATATTTCGATGGATTTTCTAATTGTTTTAGCCTATCATGCCAATCTACCTTCTGAGCCTTCTCAAGTTGATTACGCCCAGTCGTTGTATGATATGCAATACCGACAGCCTTTATAAGGGTGGTTATAATAATCGCCAACAAATAGGCGGCTGCAATTAACGGATTAAGCAAAGAAAGTGCAACGAGCAATATAATGGATCCGTAACTTAAAAACGCAGGCAACATTTCATAGAAACGATATGCTGGAGTTCGCTTGCCTATTGGAATCTCTAGATCAGGCATATCACGACAGCGAAGCAATTTTAAGAATTTGATAAAAAATTGTAGCCGCAACAAGAATAAGAATAATACTGAACCATATAAATGCCGCTGTAAAGTCACGCCCCTTTTTTTGAAGCAATTTATAACTGGTCATACTGTGCACAACCGCTAAAACAATTACGTAAGCAACAAAAGTTAGAAGATAATACCATTTATCACGATAAAAATTCGTAGGGCCAAAACCTGTGTAATGAACGACAACCTGAAGCTCGCTTGGGTGAATTTGGGAAAGTAAAAAGACGATGACACCAGCACATACTAGAAGAAATACGAACAGAAGGACGGCTATATACCGATCTTTAACGACTTCATTCACTGAACCTATGATTGTTTGCTTAATATTCATAATCTAATTGGTGCGGGTACAGAGAATTGAACTCTGCTCTTAACCTTGGGAAGGTTACATATTAGCCACTATACGATACCCGCGTTTATCGTTATGGAGCCGCTGTCCGGATTTGAACCGGAGACCTACGCTTTACGAAAGCGCCGCTCTACCAACTGAGCTACAGCGGCGAAACCGCGGTCCGTGCGTCTGATTATACCATTTGACGTAAAAGAAATAAACGAATCTACACCGTTGCGCCAGAGGCGAAAAGCTGGTATCATACTTGAAGCGCCAAGCTATGAGGGCTCGTAGTGAAGTTGGCCTATCACGCCTCCCTGTCACGGAGGAGATCGCCGGTTCGAATCCGGTCGGGCCCGCCAAAAATGTATCACCCAAACAGGGTGATTTTTGTTTACATAAAACAGGGGTGTTTTGATTGACCGCTATCCGTTAGCGTGATAGGATATAACAGTAGTAAAACAACTTCGCAAAAATAAAAAAAATGAGAAAAATATTCGGACACAAGTTTATAATCGGGCTAACGCTTATTACTGCTCTATTTTCACTTGTTCCCACCTCTGCTTACGCAGCTAGCAATTCCGTAGCCCTGACGCCCGCATCAGGAACCAACCAGCCTGGCACGAATTTCCCGGTCAGCATTGACGGTCATGTCGGGAGTTCATGGTTTGGAACCCACAGTGTCACCGGAACGATTACGTTTCCAGCGAATTTAATAAAAGTTGTCAGTATCAACACATCCGGATCAACATTCTTCGCATCGTCAAAAATTACATTCAGCAACACCAATGGTACGATAACGTTTAATCAAAGTAGCGGCCTCTTTTCTGCTGCTAATAACCAAGATGTTCACTTATTTATAGTAAACTTTCAATTTCTCGCCAATGGAACTGCGAATGTTAATTTCAGCAACGTAAAATACGACACAGGTACAGCCGCTACAAGTGGCGGTATCTACACCATTAGCACACCATCACCATCACCATCACCCTCACCTTCACCATCTCCGTCTCCAAGCCCAACGCCCACTCCTACGCCATCTACGAAACCAAGCCCGACCCCTACGCCCAATGCGAAATCGACCCCGAGTCCAGCGCCATCTACGAAACCAAGCCCGACCCCTACGCCCAATGCGAAATCGACCCCGAGTCCTACCCTTAAGGATAATGTAAAGCAAACACTATCATCCCCCACTCCAATAGCTAATAACCCTGTAAACCAGGATCTCGAGAGCACTCTCACACCCGTGTCGAGTAGTGAAGGAGGTCTTAAAATAAAAAACGTTAAGGTCACGGCTACTCGACAGCAAAACAGTATCACTTGGTCTCTAAGCAGTATCGACGCAAAACCCATATTTCTCTACGGGACATCAAAAGATTCTCAAAACAACACCGGAACAATCGTTCAACAAAATGACGGCAGCTATCTTGTCAACCTTACAAACCTTAAACCCGGAACGCTGTATTACTTCACTATCAATGCCGCATCTAAAGATAACTTACTCGGAGCAAACTATAGAGGCGCCCTAACTACCCGAGGCTACCCCGTTCAATTAACAATAAAACAAAATAACTTACTCATACCTGGCGCAAAAGTAAAAATTGGCGAAAGAGAGTTTGTAACAAATGAGTACGCAATCATATCAACAGAACTAAGCGATGGGGATTTCACGGCCATCATTACAGAACCCAATTCAACCGATAGTCATAGTGTTGAATTTACCGTAAAAAAACTTGTATACAACGGAGGCCAAAATCCAAGTCAACAGAAAATTGCACTTAATTTATCGACTCTTGGAAAATCAGCCGCGCCGAACACCTCGCTTTTGCCTATGGCCGTCGGAGGTGGCGTATCAGTAACTGGCATGACGGGCGGTATAGTCGGTCTCGCTATCTATCGAAAACGAAAAGCCAGTGAACAAGCAGGAAACCAAGTGGACAGCGACCTTCTTATTTCGAACTACGGTGAAAATGTAAGTCAACACCGTGATAATACCCCTGCTCCAAATTTAGCAATGATACCTGATATCAAATCACAATCTGGAATAACCCAAGTCAATCAGCCAAACTCCGAAAATCTACCCGCTGAACAAATAATTTATTCAGCTCCATCACCTAATGTCGACTCGGAGCCTAACTCCTTTAACTCAGAATCCCTGCCCCTACCCCCGTCGCCCAGTGTGACTACGGTCACGACCAATCAAAATGACTCTACCGGAGCTGTCATGAATAGTGACGTCTCTACGAATACCCGGTATGATTCTGAAGCCGAACAAATCTCTGAAGAAATAATAAAAGTGGAATCTTCCGAGCAGACAGTTGACGATTCACCGAGTGCTATTTACGATGCAGAGACAGGACAACTTGACATAATCCATCATCATAACTCCGAGAATTCAACCGAAAGTGAATCTCTCAACAGTTCCGGAACAGAAACATCACCTCCGAATGACTCAACAGAAACGACATTAAGTAATTCGTCTATAGACCAAGATGAATTAGACTTTCCCGATAACGATCATAGCCAGACCGAATTATCTTTAGATGAGAATGATTATTTGGATCATACTGCACCGTCCGTCATGTCTAAAGCAGCAAACCCCGCACCAGCATCAACATCAACATCAGCACCGACGACAACACAGCAACCCGTGATAACAGAACCTCATCAGGAGCTGATATGAGTAAGAAGATTCACCTAATCCGAACAACTCGTCGATATACAAAGGTGATCGTGGCAATTTTATACATCATAACAATCATTACGCCGTGTACGAATGTATTTGCAGCGACGAATATACTTTACGTTGCACCAAATCAATCACAAATGAACATAGGTGATCAACTTTGCGTGGACATCACTAGCTACGTCGGTACAATTAGTTCCGGTACAGATATCACAACCACTGGCACACTAACTTATAACTCAAACTTGCTGCAATTCGTACAGATATTAGCAAACGGCAAAAAATGCCCAGGCACCAACGGCAACGACAATGCCACTAGCTATTACCAGGGTCGATCAACAACCGTACATACGGGTTCAATCGATTTCAGCGCATCACAAAGTCAAGCGGATAGCGGAGTGCGGTACGTATTCGCCGCTAAATTCAAGGCAACCGCAGCTGGTAATGCCTCAATTGACTTCAGTAGTGGCAGTCTTAATGGCACTCAACCGACCCTTCAGGGTGGTACGTTCACGATTATCAACCCCACTCCTTCCAGTACGCCACAACCATCTAAAAAACCCTCATCCAGCCCCAAACCCGTCAGCTCGACACCCAAAACTACACAGCCTAGTACAACAACTCCTCCTAATGCGACAAGTCCCCAAACAACAACCAGTACGACAATACCTCAAACGACAGTCGACCCCACCGGACTTATTGACAGTGTCACGGCGACACCTTCATATACATCAAGCACGGTTACATGGCGAGTGGACGCTACAAATCCCACTTCAAGTATTAACTACGGAGTCTCATATGATCAATTAGATAAGAAAGCCAGTGTGAAAAAGGGAGCAGGCGGCACCTTTACCGCTACGCTATCCAACCTTTCACCGGGAATATATTATTATTTCACTATAACTGCAAATGGAAAGCACGTTTCAACCGGAAATTACAGTTCATCATTTGTCACATCTGGCTATCCGGTTGTTCTAACAATCACCGAAAACCATATACCTATACAAAGTGCGCAAGTAAAGATTGGTGAACAGAGCTTAACGGCAAATAGCAGCACCCTTACCGTTGGACTTGCCGCTGGCAGCTATAGTGGCACCATTACGACAGATACTGCCACGCTAAACATCAACTTAACCGTCAAAGAAGAACCGATTCCGACTGACGGCACTCCACCAAAATCGCAATCTCGATCATTCGATCTAACTAGCGCAGCCATTGATGGAGGACCTGGCTCTAATTTTGCAATTTTCGCATTCATTGGCGCCCTTGCTGGCGGCACCATACTTTTGGCATTTGGTTTTGTTGTCTTTATGAACTACCGCAAACGAAAGTTTGATTCAGAAACCTACTCCACTTCTCCCACGTCTACTGTCGTTATAGAAGACGGTTACAATTGGCATCAAAAAGCTGATTTACCCTTACCCGATGTAGAGCCAGTACCACCTATGCCAACCCTGGTGCCACCAAATATAGAAACACCCCGACACGCTAATTCGGTTTACTTAACAGAAGAAGAGCCACCCGATATGTTTGAACAAATACAGACACCTTCGCCAGAAACAATTAATCCGACTTCTCCGTCGACAAACGAGATGCCACAAAATCCCAATTCACCACATTCCACCACGCCTTAACATAATCATCTCTCTTATTTTTATAATCAAGATAATATGCGTGCTCCCACACATCCAATCCTAAAATCGGTTCAGGAAGACCATTGTTTATAGGGGTATTCTGATTAGGTGTTGTAGTTATTGTCATATCAGGCTGCAACCATACCCATCCACTTCCAAAAATACCTAATGATTTTGTAGTAAATTCATCAACAAATCTCTGAAAACTTCCGAACTTTTCTGCCAAATCTAACGCCAATTGGCCTGTTGGCTCGCCTCCGCCGTCAGGAGACATCCATTTCCAAAATAGTGAATGATTGTAATGACCACCACCATGATTTTGAATTGCGGTACGAGCTGACTCCGGTAGATTATCTAACCCACTCAGTAAATCTATCAATGTTCGATTCTTAAGCTCGGGGTGGCTATCTAGTGCGACGTTTAACTTATCGATGTAAGCTTGATGGTGTTTATTGTGGTGCAGCTCCATGATGTCGCTACTAATATATTTTCCGAGTGCATCGTAATCGTAGTCGAGAGCTGGTAAGCTGTACATATTTTAACTCCTATGGCTGTGTACTAAGTGATGATTTTACTTCAGGTAGATTTATATACTCCTCTACCTTGTGATCCTTCTTAATCTGATCTAACTGCTGCTGGAACATCGTCAACGGGATGCGCAACACTGCATAACTTATACGTTCGTTGTCGCGTTGCAATAATTTCACAACGTAATAGCCGTCTCCCGTGGTTGATCGAAAAATCTCTGAAATTTTCCCCACTTCAAGTTTTGACGCTTGTTCCGCCAAGCCTCCATCTTGATTATTAGAGGGAACGAGTGGAGTAACGCTTGATTGCACCTTGACACCACCTACGGGAGCAATCGCTGATGCTATCTTATCAAAATCAGACTCGCTTTTTAACTTTGCCTGCATCTCATCACGGAGCTTTGATGCAATAGTATCAACACGATAAGCCACTTTTTGGCGAAGCAGTTCATTTGCAGTAGCCTCACGAACCTCATCTGGAGTCCAGTCGTAATGGTCCAGTGCAATTGCAAAGTACGTATCCTCGGATATGGTACCGTTACTTGACTGACGTTGGTGCAAGATAGCCTCATTCACTTCTTTTGTTGAAACAGTTATATTCGTGGCTTTAGCCAATTTCTCTGCATAACTGTGAGCAATGGCACTATCAAGAGCCTGACGTTTCAACCAATTCAGTTGGGCTTTATTCTCTTTGCTATATAGATTAACGCCTTGCTTCGTCTCTAAATAATGCTCCTGTGACCTGAAGCTCTCTAAATAATCACTGTACGGAACATACTGACCATCCACGCTAGCCACTGGTAACGGCACCACCCTCGTTATTCTGTAGAAAAAAGTAGACGTATTTTGAACTAAGTATAATTGCCACCAAATCAAGACAACAACCAGGATAAGAGCAACTACGCTTATGACAATCGTGTTAATAACTAGACGATGTTTCGCGTATTGTACCGGGTATTTAAAACGACGACCACCAGCGAGAATCTTCTCTCGATGCTCGGCGACTGTTTCATTGGTAATCCGATTAGGTTTTTCGGCCTCTTCGGACTTATTTCGCTTAAATCGGCGTAGCTTTTTCATGCGATTCCTTGGTGCCCTCTGCTGCCGCAACGGCATCTTGAAGTTTGTTGTAGATCTCTTCGGGGTGTTCAACTTTATTTATAACCAAATCTCCAACATAGGTCTGAATTACTATAGTCCCAAACCCAAGTACCTCACCACCGAATCCAGGTATATTATAGCTTATGCTCTGTATTTTTGACAGGCCAAGCTCAACGACGTCTTTACCAAAAAACCCTTTTTGTGTCACCTGCCTCAGGCGCTGGTCGGTAACAATATAGACTGTATAGTACCACATGAGAAAATGATATAAAAATAACAACAATCCAACTCCTAAACCCGCTACGGGAAACCAATATATCGGAAGTATTGTAGGCCAAATAAATACAGGGATCGCTGATAATGCAAATGGAATCAACAGTAGCCAGAACCCTTTACGCATGGCGATTACATGACGTCGAAAAACGAAGAGTAGCTCTTCACCTACGCGCTGACCATCGAAATCAATAACTTTTTTTGCCATAGCACTATTCTAGCATGGTACCCCGGGCAGGAGTCGAACCTGCAACCTTATCCTTAGGACGGATCTACTCTATCCAGTTGAGCTACCGGGGCACGTCAGAATCAACGTTCAGCTTCTACGATGCCAATAAATAACAATCGCCTCGAAGCTCTAGTCGCTTCTTCCCTTCAAATTATCAAACAACTAAGGTTCGATTTGGCAATTTGGGTAACAACAAGGGTTACAAGAAAGATTATACTTTTTTTACTTCAGATTAGCCAATCGCTACCGTGTGAATTTCTCATTCAAGACGTTGTAGTCATACAACTCATCGTCACTGAACCAATGAGGTATCTCTTTCTTGGCATCATCAAGATCCCCAGACGCATGTATCAAATTCGGGATACCTTTGCCCTTCGCGTCTCCATATCCATAGCTCATATGCGAAAAATCACCACGAATCGTACCGGGCGCAGATGATTTCGGCTCAGTTGAACCCACAAGCTTTCGAACCAACGCAACCGCCTCTACACCCTCGAGCACCATGGCAATGACCGGACCCTCGTTCATCATGTCGAGGACATTATTAAACGTCGCTTCGCCTCGTCGAGTAATTACTTGTCCGATTTCTTCATAATGTTTGTAGTAGTGTTCCTTATCTGGAGCAATCATTTTAGTACCGATAATCTTCAAGCCGACACGTTCAAAACGAGTTAGAATCTCGCCTACAACACCACGCTGTACTGCATCGGGTTTAAATAATATTAGTGTTCGCTCTACATGTTCGCTCATTTGATCTCCTCATATTTTCAAACTAATTGTAACAAAAGTACGACTGTAAGCACAGCCGCAAGGGCCACACGATACCATCCAAATAATGACAAACCGTGATGCGAAAGATAATTAATAAGAAAGCTTACAGCCCAAAGACCTGAAACAAAAGCGACAGCATTGCTCAATATAAGAGTCGGCGCGTGCTCAATAAAATAATGCCTGCCATCAGAAGACACGATCAACTTGAGCATAAGTCCGAACATAATCGGCAGCGACGCCAAGAAGCTATATTCTGCGGCAGCAGCTGCACCAAGCCCCATCATACGGCCCGCTACTATCGTGGAACCAGACCTAGAAACGCCCGGAATTAATGCAGTTACCTGAATAAGCCCGATTACGAGCGCCCTACGCCAACTTAGTTTCTCACCGCTTTTAACACTGGACTTACTTGGAAGTTTATCTACCATCACCATAATGACTCCAACCACACCCAAAAAGACAGTCACCGTTACGAGGCTGCTGAAGAAGGGTGCGGTCTCAATAAAACCACTAAATGCTAATCCTACAGCTCCTGCAGGTATTGTGGTCAATATTATATTACGGCCCAGTTGATACTTCTTGCGCACCGTCACGTCAAGCGCAATATCAACAATACGATGCCTGAAATATACAACCAACGCGAGAAAAGTACCGAGATCAATCCACTCCAAGAAAAAATGGTCAGAGGCACCCGAGAAAAAAATTTGCGCGACTACCAGGTGGCCCGAACTACTTACAGGGATAAACTCCGTAAGCCCCTGGATTAGTCCCAGAATTATTGATTCGAATACATTCATAACGCTTATTATACGTTATTCTTATAGTATGTACGTCTCCGAACTTATCAATGACTACGTTGAACACCTTGAGGTGGAGGGCGGACGATCATTAAAGACGGCTGAAAGCTATAGGCTATATCTGGAGCGATTTGTAGAATTCACTGATGATATCGACGTGTCTAATATATCATCAGAACAAATAAGAAAATATCGATTATGGCTAAATCGTTACAAAAACAGTAACGGTGAAGAATTGGCCACTATTACACAAGGCTATCACTTGATTGCTCTACGTGGTTTTTTACATTACTTATCAACAAGAGACATTGATTCGTTGAGCCCAAATAAAATCACATTACCAAAAATTTCACGCAAACAAGTAACTTTTCTTTACAATGACGAAATAGCTCGACTCATTTCACAAATAGATACAGCTACGGAATCGGGACTTCGTGACCGTGCAATCATTGAACTACTCTTTTCAAGCGGACTTCGCGTTTCTGAGCTAGTGAACCTCGATCGTGATCATGTAAACACTAAAAGACGGGAATTTATGGTTCGCGGTAAAGGGCAAAAAGACAGACCGGTCTTTATCAGTCAATCCGCTTCTGCGCATATCGAGGAATATTTGGACGCACGGCATGATAGTTTACCACCTTTATTTATTAGCTACAGTCGAAACGCAGGAGCCGACACAAGCGGAAACTACAGGCGACTAACTGCCAGGAGTATCCAACGAATGCTTAGTGGCTACGCGCGTCTTGCCGGCATTACCAAGCACGTCAGCCCACACACTATGCGCCACAGTTACGCAACAGACCTACTTATGAACGGTGCCGACATACGCTCAGTCCAATCAATGCTTGGACACAGCAACATCAGTACGACACAAATATACACTCATGTCACAGATAAGCATCTGCGTGAAATCTATGAACAACATCATTCGGAAATAGATTAACTACTTGGCTTACATAAGTGGCTATTGGACTTATAATCACCTGTGGAATCTGTGATTTGGAATGCCTTACATAAACTTCCGGTGATATCGACTGTGGCCTCAACGTTCGGAATACTACTCTTCGTAAACTCAACACGACTTTGAACTCGTCTAAAATACGTATTTGCTCTACCCGTTGAATCTACTATAGGTTGAACACCCGAAAACCTCGGATGGCTAGGGTCTGTAGGATTACCACAGGACTCCAGGCACACACGAAATGTCGTATTCGTATTGTAGAACTCACTAACGTTTAAGTACGCATGCCGATCGGTACCGTCAGAAGAAGCATCCTTAGGTGTCGTAAGGGTTATTGTGGCGCTACAAGCATATTCACCCGCTGAAAAGTCCGTATTTTCACATCTTATAGGGCTTAGCACTCCTGATCGTATACTTGATAGTCTTTCGTCATCGGCAAAATTAGCTTTTTTCAACCCCACCTCACTAGGAACCAAGAAGAGTGTTGCATTGTTACTCTTGAAATTAAAGTCGTCCAAGCTAAAGGTTTTGCCGTATTGAAAAAGTTGCAGCCTCATAAGCGCTGGCGTATGCGGTGTCCAAGGATAAACAGACGTACCTGAATCTGTTGGAAGTTTTAGGTCCCTGCGTAAGTCGACCGTATTTCGATGGGCACTACCCAGTGAATCTGCTTGAAAATCTTTTTGAGAATACCATTGGATTTCGATATGTGTAAATTTCTGACCATCTTCCGCTTTAAGTGGAATAAGCCTAGAAGTGTTCTGCACTAATGATCCAACATAATCAAAGGTATTAAGCTGCACTTTTACGCATGTATACGCCTGATTGAGCTCCTTATCGCCCTCGCTTTGCTTTATGAGCACCTCTTTATCACTAGGAGATCCAACGACACCCGCCTGTTGTAATGTCGTACATTGCGTACTTTTACCGTCATTGCCGCCCATCAAATTAAGTAAGCTGTCGCATGTCGTACGATTCGCAATGGAATGAGATGAACATTGTTGGTTGTACATTACGACAAGACGCTTCGCGTCTTCTACTCCGGCATTAGCAGAATCAAGTGCGCTTTTTGACAAATCGTTTGCTGTCGCCTGCATTTGATTCTGAATCATAATTCGTATGAAAACTATAGTAATTGTAGTAATAAGAAGTGCTGAAAAAACAACTATGAATATCGAGACTGCCCCTCTTTGCTTATGATTATCCATGCTCATGTATTGCCCCCTTTATTTCCCGCAAGTGCCGTGAAGTCAAAATGGTTGATAGCACAAAAATCCTGCAGGGAGCTAGAATCACTTGGTGGCTTACAGGACGTATCGATTGTATCTATAGCGCCAGAGGACGATGCTGTACGGTCCACCGTAGACAAATCATCTGTACCGATTTCCATGACTACACGATATAGCGCTTCGTTGGTCGTCGGGTCTTTTGCAATTTCGGCGATATTGAAGCTCTGCAGTGCTATATGTCCACCCTTGTCCAGTAACTGCGTCGCATCGCTCTCATTGATTTTTGCATCCGGATTAGCACAATAACGCCCGCCATTATCGCGGACTCTGATAAACCGAATTTCTTTATTTACACCATTATCATAGACATTAACGTGGATATTATGAGAAAGTGAATCACTAAGATTCCATACGTAGCTATACGTACCGGTGCATAAACGTCCGCCATAAGCATCGTTTGCAGAAGCACCACACGCGCCAAGCTGTTTCTGTAAACATAAAGCGGTGCTAATTGAAAATGGCTGGCTTTGGCTGAGAGTCTGGCGAATGTCAGTACTAATTGCCCTGCCGGCTTGATCCACTTGCTGCATGGTCAAACCTCTATTGTATATAGTGATAATCTGTATAACCGTCAATGCTATCACGATTAACAAAACTGACACGAACGTCATAGCAAGCGTAAGCTCAATTATGGTGAATCCGGAACGATTATCAGCCTCGTGGTTCATATAACCTCACAATCGTTCCCAATGTAATTGGGGTAGTCTGGCCGGGCGTATGCCAACATGCCCTGATGTGAAAATCGTAAAAACCAGGCTTCTGCTTTCCACTGTCTGTGTACGTACTATTTGGCGATGAGACTGCCTGAATCCATAAGCCCTCGGCAGTCGTAGGTGCATTGTCGCTATTAACCCTGGCATAGGTGATGGCATCAGCTGTAGGCGACAGTAGCGGATTACTGTCCAGCTTCGTTAAATCAAGTGCAAAGTATGGCTGACCGTGTGGCAAAAGACAATTTGCACCATCCGTCATTTGATCAAATTGCTGAGCCTGCGCGCCACTAGTTAGGGCGTTATTGGTTACAATATCGTTCCAGAGTTTTGATGCTGGCCCGTTCTTACCGTAATCTGTTATATACGAACTGTTAAGAAATCGTAGAGCATCCGCTTGTCCATCTATCTGCTCACGCACAAGACCAATTTCTAGCGATCTTTGAGCAAGGGCCGTACCTTGATTCATGACAGACAAACCTCCGACTGATACCAAACTAAATACGGTAATAGCAAATAACACCTCAATGATCGTATCACCACGACTATACCCCGCCATGATGCACACAATCTGGATCTGCATCCATTACTGTTACACCACTCGCCCCTGCCACGCTAGGATCGATAGAAACTGACTGTACAGGTAAAAATACCGCGTCACCACGGACACAGTATTTCAGCAAATCCGTGTTCATACTAGAAATATCAATATTGCTTGTCAGAGGTCTTGGTGACCAAAATACTTTTATAAGCCCACTTACCGGTGAGCGCAGGATTAATACACTCGCTTGAGACACACTACTGTCTTTGGCATAAAGAGTCGTACCCCATCCAAGGCTATCCTTTTCTTCGTCAATTGTCGTTACTTTTGGCGCATACGATTTAAGCGCCGAAACATCGTCAGAGCTAAAGTCCAACGTATTATTATCTAACCCGACAACATTTGAAATTTTCACTGAAGTCCCGTTATCTTCAACTTGAACTGCTCTACCCAAAAGAACGCACTGTGACGTTCCAGAAGTCTGAGCTGTCGGAGCATTAGGGTCTATAACTCCATTACTAGCACACTCGCCGATCGTACGAGCATTTTGAGTATTTAAAACTTCTGAATATTGATTTTTTAAAAGCGAGCTATATTCAATAACTCCGTCACGATAGCGCTGCTGAGTTAGGTTACTGTTTACCCCTATCATGAGAGCTGCAAATAGCACTCCCGTGATACCCAAAAAAAGCATCACCTCAATAATTGTAAATCCACGCTCTACCATGCCCATTTGAGGTAAATTATAGCATAAGCTTTAAACAGTGCCCAGAGTAAATGTGAGGTACCAAGCAATGATATATGTTCCAAAAAGACCTGCTATAAACCACCCACCTATCAATAGTGGTCCAAATGGTATGTGTGTTCGGCGCTTTACACTTCCGCGTGCCATGAGGGGTAGGTAAATTATCGTACCTATTAGATTCGCCAAAAAGAGCGCTAGCGCAGAAAGCCTCCAGTCAGCTAACAATAATGCCAGCACAAGTCCCAGCTTGACGTCACCAAAACCAACCCATTTATATCGAGATAGGATGTAAATCAAATAATAAAGGCCCGAAAGGATAGCACAGCCATAAAAAATTCCTATAATTTCAGACCATGCAAACTGTCGATCTGCCAAAACGACAAGGACATTAATGATACCCAAGCCCAAAAGCGGAAAAACAACTGAATTCGGCAACAGGAACCATCGCATGTCGTATACGAACAAAATCGCAAGCCCAACACCAGCAATAAGCCAGATAATAAACTGTGTGATATCTGTAATAGAAACGAGCTGAGACGGCCAAAACAAATAAGAGACAACGAAAAAGGCCGCAACGCCTAATTCAATAGCTGGTTCAAACCACCCAATTGCCACGCGACAATATCGACACCTGCCCTGCAGGGATAGCCAACTAATGATTGGTATAAGGTCATACCATTTCAATTGATGACCACAGTGAAGACAAACAGACCGATCCTCAAGTGCAGACCTCTTCTTTATTTTAGTAACTTCTTGTAGTGCCTTTTTGCCGACTTTTTCGCCTTCCGATATATCTATTCGCAACTGTCTCGCTCTCAATCGCCAAACAGACGCGCCAGCAAAACTACCAAAAAAGAGACCAAGAAGACCCAAGATTAGACTTATACTTATTCCGCTCATGCATTATCATTCTAGCAAAGTAGAATATTTAAAGATAGGCATGCCAGTAATAATAAATAACGGCCATAAATTGACCGTTATTTATTAAACTTCGAAACAATTAATTGGTCTGGCAATACGCTCCGCCAGCTTCAAGACCTATAGATACTGCTATACTGCGGCCTGAGCCCCCTGTTACGTGTGGAGAGCCGTCGTCGTTACAAGATGCCGACTTACCAGCAACATAGTTGATATTAGCATCACCTGGAGTCGTAGAGGTGTCTCCAGCTTTAGGAACTTTGTCATTAATTGACATGTGAGTGTAGTCGCCTCCGCTCTGAGGATCTTGGAACTTATCATTACCTACAGTCAAGTATTGACTTATGAAACTATTCACAGATCCGGCAGTGGGTACATCTCCACGGTGATTTGATTGATAGCTACTGACCTGCGAAAGAAATCGACTTAAATCGTCTTTACGCTGCGCATCTCGCTGACTCCTCTGTAACGAAGGAAGCGCAATGAATACCATAAGAAATATTAGACCCGCAATCGCAAGTACCAACACAACTTCAATGATGGTAAAACCACTTTTTGCTGCCCGTTTTGATTGTTCTTGTTGTTTGTTCATGAATCCCACCTTTCTATGAACGTTTGGAAATATTTATCCGTTAATCTGTTAATTCCGTTCCGATGGGAACGCTTATGCTTATGGTACACCAGTCCCCCGACATTGTCCATATCACACGTGCATGGTGTTTACTAGGCTGTAGATAGGCAAGAGAATTGCAGCCACCATACCACCCGCAACTACAGCAAGTACCACCATAAGAACCGGCTCGATAGCGGTAGAGATTGAACCAATTTCGTCATCAAGTTCATCCTCATAAATCTTCGCGGTCTTACCCATCATCTCATCAATACGACCCGACTTCTCACCGATGTTAATCATTTGAGATACAAGCTCTGGAACATGCCGCTCCGGTAAGAGTGACGATGACAAATCCTTGCCACCTTTAACCTTTTCAGCAGCATTATCGATTTCATCAGATATAACACTGTTGTTTACTGCTTCACTAGCTATAGCAAGCATGTCTAGCATGTTTACGCCCGTATCAAGAAGTGTCTGCCCTGTCCTGTTAAATCGTGCCATATAGAGACGCTGGAACAAACCTTTGATAATCGGAGTGTTGAGCTTAATCTCGTCAAGCATTCGTTGACCCCCTTCAGTACGAAAATACTGATAAACCATATAGGCAATAATCGCTACTACGAACACTACCAGCCACCAATATTGCGTAGAGAATTGCGAAAGCGCAACGATAATTTGCGTAATAAGAGGTAGTGACTGATGTAAATCGTGGTACAGCTTCTGAACCTGTGGCACGACTGTGAAAAGCATAAATACCATAACAGCGAGAATGACCACTAAAACAATAAGCGGATATGTCATTGCTCCGCGAATACGACCTACGATTACTGCATCTTTTTCCTGTTGCATCGCGATTCGCTGCAATGCTTCGTCTAACGTACCCGAGGCCTCACCTGCAGCCACCAATGAAAGAAATAACCTGTCAAAAACATCTGGATGCTTCGAGAAAGAATCGTGGAGAGTGTGTCCTCCCTCGACAGAAGCAATAACTTCCTGAATAACATTGCGCAGTCTTGAATTTGCGGTTTGATCAACTAACGTGCGCAAACTCTGAGACAGAGGGAGTCCTGCTGTAATAAGTGTCGAAAGCTGACGAGTAAATACAACTCGGTCCTTAGTCGTAATACGATTCGTAAATCGAGCAAAAAAACTTTCCTCGGCGTTTACTTCCTTAATATTAAGCGGAGTAAAACCCTGCGCAACAAGTAACTTTGCCGCTTCGTGCTCAGTCTCGGCCTGAACAATAGCCTTTACAACCTTATCTGTAGTGTTGTCTCTTGCTTCGTAGTTAAACTTTCTCATAGCAAATCTAGCCTCGCATCAATCTTTCAAATTCAGTCAAATCTACTGCAAAACTTCTTGCTTCGTCATATGTTATGACACCGCTTTGAACAAGACCTACTAGAGTACGGTCCATCGTCTGCATGCCCGCATCTGCGCCTGTCTGTATAACTGCGTCGAGCTGATGAGACTTACCCTCCCTGATAATGTTACGTACAGCAGGATTAGCAATCAAAATTTCAGCCGCTACGACCCTGCCCCCTCCAATCGCAGGAACAAGACGCTGTGAACAGATTGCCATAAGAATATTGGCAAGTTGAGCGCGAATTTGCGATTGTTGATGTGGTGGAAATACGTCTATCATACGATCTATCGATTGAGCAGCACTGTTCGTGTGAAGGGATGCCAAAACCAAATGGCCCGTTTCAGCAATTGTAATAGCAGCACTGATCGTTTCGAGATCTCGCATCTCACCAATCAATACAACATCTGGGTCCTGACGAAGACTTGAACGCAAAGCTGCCGAGAAACTATAAGTATCATAGTGAACTTCTCGCTGCACGACGACCGACTTTTTAGATGTATGTGTAAACTCAATCGGATCCTCGATAGTAATAATATGCTGGGATGTCTCAGTATTTAACTTGTCGATCAGAGATGCAAGCGTCGTTGACTTACCACTACCCGTAGGACCCGTTACTAGTACAAGCCCCCTGGGATACTTTGCAAAATTCATAACGACTGGCGGTACACCTAGTTCGTTGATAGTCTTGATCTCGTTAGGTATAAGCCTCAGTGCAGCCGCAAGATTACCTCTTTCGTGGTAGGCATTTACGCGAAACCGACCTAGCGTTCCAAAAGCAAAACTAAAGTCAAATTCCTTGTCTTTGTCGAGGATTTGCTGTTGATCCTGATCCAAAATGGCAAAAAGTAAGGTTTCGACAGACGCCTCATCAAGAGGGTTAAATCCAGATATAGGTACAAGCGAACCATCGACACGCAATACCGGAGGTAGTCCGACTTGCAAGTGCAAATCAGAAGCTCGCCGACGAACGACTTCTTCTAGTAGAATTTCAATCCTTAGTTCTTGATTTGGCATACTATTCCTATCTCTCTACGCGGTGTCCGCTGTTACTCGGTTTACTTCTTCCAGCGTTGTAATTCCTTGCAGCGCTTTGAGATACCCATCCTGGCGCATGGTAATCATACCCTCTGCTACTGCCTGCCTTTGAATTTCTGAACTAGTTGCACGGCGAACTATGAGCTGCTGGATCGTTTCCGTCACATCCATTACCTCGTAGAGTCCTGCGCGTCCGCTATATCCCTTTGGCGTAGCCGGGGTGTCTTTACCCTTGACTAAAGTATAAGCGTTTTGACCTGCCAGAGGCAAGTCTTTATAGCCTAAATCTTGTGAAATCTTTGCAACATCTGCCTGCGTCTTGGGAAGAAGGTGTCCAACAGTAGCCAAAATATTTTGTGTTTCAATAGGACCAGACTGATAGGTGTCCCGCTTAGGAGCTACTCGACGCACCAAACGCTGACCAATAATTGTATTTACTGTGCTCGCTATCAGAAATGGTTCAATCTTCATATCTAGTAAACGCGGCAACACTCCAGCAGCGCTATTTGTGTGCAACGTACTAAGTACAAGGTGCCCTGTCAGTGCCGCCTGAACGGCCAAGTTAGCCGTCTCGTCGTCACGGATCTCGCCCACCATCACGATGTCTGGGTCTTGGCGTAAGATTGAACGAAGTCCAGTTGCAAATGTTAGCCCAACCTCACTGTTCACCTGGATTTGATTGACTCCCGCCATCTTATATTCGACTGGGTCTTCCAGTGTAACTATATTGACCGTGTCATCCTTAATTTCTTGAATAAGAGCGTACAAACTGGTTGATTTACCACTACCTGTTGGTCCAGAGGTCAAAACCATTCCATTCGGCCTATGAGCTCCCTTGCGAATAGCACGTAACGCACGCCCAGCGTACCCCATCTCTTCAAGATTAAACGTAGATCCAGACTTGTCTAACAGTCGGATTACTACCTGCTCACCCCAGACTACAGGACTAATCGCAATACGAAGATCAACTTCCTTGTTGGCAACTTTAACTGCAAATTGCCCATCCTGCGGCACTCTATGTTCGTCAATCTTTAGATTGGACAAAATTTTTATACGACTTACCAATGCTGGCTCGATAGCCTTTGGAAGCTGCATTATCTCCCGGAGGACACCATCCACACGACAACGAATCTTCAGAGCTGCTTCAAGTGGTTCGATGTGTATATCGCTAGCTCGTGACTTAACGGCATATTCCAAAATAGTCGATAAGGCGCGGCTAATCGGAGAATCTTGAACAATAGTTTTAATATTACTCGACTCTTCCTTCTCCGCCTCTTGTGCGGTCGCTTCTGCAGCGGCACCAACCGTAGACAAATCAGCTTTATATTGGTCTAAAACGTGTCGTACGCCAACCTCAGAAGCCATAAAAACCTTTAATGGCCGTTCTATCATGCTTGAAAGATAATCAACAGCCTGCACATTACTTGCGTCTACCATCGCAACCGCCAAGCGATTTTGAACTTCAGCAAGCGGAACGGCCATGAAACGCTCAGCAACATCCTCTGGTAAAAGTTCGAGTACGTTTTGATTTATAAGACTATTTGTCAAATTAACATAAGGAACGCCGGAAACCTGTGCAATTCCATGTGTGAGCATTTCGTCGTCTATGATGTGCCTTTCAGACAGAAGGGCAAACAGAGGTTTTTTCGTTTTTTGCGACTCCTCGTCTGCGGCACGCAAAACAGCTTTCGAAACAAGCCCTTCATCTGTAAGAAGGGTCATGAGCTTTTCCTGCATTTCAGTGGTCAGTAACGCCACGTCTACACTCCCCCCCTACGGTGTTTGACCGTTACCAATTTCCACCTCGACCGTCGGATTAATTGCATCCTTATTAAAAATCGTCTTATCAGGTGTTTCGATAGTATCGCTGATTGGCGCTATAGTTTTTACCTTAACACTTTCACCACTCGGCTGGCCAATCACCATACTCGCTACAAAATAAGCAACAACTACGCTGATAGAGGCTATAAGTACTATAGATGCTACTTCAGTGTTTTTCATTGCTTAACCACCTTATCAGTTAATTGAACGGTTTGAGCCGTGTCATAGTAGCCGACACCATTTGCAGTTAAAATGACTCTTCCACCCTGACTTTCGATTGATAGATTAGTTACGTCAAATGGCCTAATCGACATCTCTATACGCTGTAATACACTTCGTAAACTAGTCTGCTTGTTTGAAGCAGTACTAACAGCGAATGAAAAACTTATGGTATTTGAGCCAGCGGCATCAGTATTTGACGTTCCATCACTACTAGCAGAATCAACTCTTAAGCTCTCAATCGTTACTCCTGGTACACCGGCCAACAATTTTGTTTGCAAAGACGACGCCATCGCAGTTGAATTCGCATTAGATGGAAGCGCATCGAGAACAGATTGCAGAGGCGCGTCAGTACTATTAAGGCGCACTGATGCGAGATCTTGGTTCGTGTTAAGTACTCTAATGTTGTCTTTAAGAGCAGGAACTGTATCAATATTTTTCTGCAACACTGAAATGGTATGATCTTTTTCTGCAATAACTTTTTCACCAAACAATATACGTTGACCCAAAAAGATAACAAGGACAAATGAGAAACCAACGACAGTTGACGCGCCGGCAATTGCTAAAAACATTGTTTTATTCGCACGGCTAATTTGTTGACGTTTACGCAGTCCTGCCGCTTGTTTGTCCATTAGTTAGTCCCCTTCTGATCAGCTGCGCGATCGCTAAACAAGCTTTGTGGCAATCCTAAGTAGGAATCGGTTGCATTTTGACGACCAGGTCCAACAATGATTGCATCACTTGAGCTTCTCGCAAAAAACGCAGGGTCGTAAGTAAATGACATAGTGAAGCGAAGAACTTTATTTCCAGTTGCATCTTCTCCGTAACTCAACTCAGACGTCGAGACATTGTCCGTAAGCGGAACAGTTTGAGCCGTATCGCCATCCTTGTAACTCAATGACGTACCAAGAATTGTCTTTTTTAAGATATCTGCGGCAACATATCCATTCGCCGCCTGACCCTCTAGGTGAATGGTTCCGCTGTCAGAATCAACACGAGCAAGTGAAAAGGTGACTTGGTTTGGCGCTTGCGGATTGATTTTTGCCAACAACTCAAAGAACCGTGAGTAGATATTCTTCTCATTATGATAATTGGTTAGCTGTGTGAGTTGGTGCTGGATAGTCAACATGTGAGCTAGATCAGGTACGCTTGATAGTGATTTGCTTTTTTGCTTGATTTGATCGTCGTCGATAGATGAACGTACAGTTTGTACTCCGACTAAATAAACCGTCATGAGTACCACAATACCTATAAACACAAGGCTTACAAAAACAGCACCCGTGATGACAAGACTTCTTACCCGTTTTGCGCGTATGAGTTCTTGTTTAACGTCTGGTACAAGATTAATTTCTGTCATGCGATGTTCCTTCTCTTAGCCAGTCCTACGGCCACAGAAAATTCCGAGGCAATCGCAGCAAAATTCTGATCATTCGAAGGTGCAGACACACCCTGCCATGGGTTAGCAACAGAACATTGAATGCCTATCTTGGTTGTCATATACTGATCTAGCTGCGGAATCACACCCGCAAAACCAGCTAATAGTACGTTGCTTACCACCACTGCAGGATACCTTGTTTGAAAAAACTTAATGGATTTTAGTAGCTCCGACACAAGACCTTCTAGCGTACCCTCTAGGGCTCGCACAACCTGCCCCTCTAACTTGTCAGGAGCTAGGCCGAATTTAAGTATAAATTGTCGAGCCTGGTCCTCTTGGATTCCTAGATTTTGAACAGCAGCATGGACTAACGTCTCTAGACCGCTTGGAATTGATCTGACTAACCGTGGCGCATCTCCGTAGACAATACCAACGTTAATGTTCTGTTCTGCTACTTCAACAATCACCTGAGCCTCATGGATACCGGGTGCAGCAAGGGCACGGATGGCAGCAAGTGGCTCTGGCTCTGCAGCAATAACATCAAACCCGAGGCTCTCGACAAGCTCGAGTCGCTCCTCAGCATAAGAAATTGGTGTGCTTGCAAGTAATACTTCCTGTTTTGTGGGGTCATGTAGCGATTGACCCAACACTGACCAGTCAACCTTTGCATCATCTAATGACATCGGTATGTATTGATCAAGTTGATACTTAATAGTACTTTTCAACTCAGCCTCAGATGTAGTTGGTATGTCGATTACCGTAACAAACGTCTTGCCGGCAGATAAGCCGATTGCAACGTTTTTTGTCTTGATACCACTCTGCCCCACCACTGTCATAATAATCTCGCCAAGTCGATGCTTTGCCTCTGCAGAGTCAGATGTCGCAGTCTTGACATCGATCGGTGCATAACCATAGTGACGTAACGACCATTTATCTGGACCTGCGGGCGTAAGTTGCACGGCCCTAACTGAATTAGTTCCTATATCGAGACCAAAGAAGTCGCCCACGCCTTTTATCATAGCCATAATGCCTCTATTATACACAAGCGCTTTCGCACATAAAAGCCCATTTTTATTAATCTAGTAATACGGGGGTAAATCCGTAGAATATGTTGTTTGTAATTTACCGACACTCTCACCGCCACCTTTGATCTGCGACCACAAACTAGTCGTACCTGGCAAGTTAATGATCTCCGCAGGATCACCCGCACCACTATCCGCACCATACGTACGCAACAGATATAAATGACGTGCCATAACCGGACCATTAATCAATAGCTTGATGTCGCAAACTTTGGTCGACAAATGAATATTGACATCATCTCCGCAAGTAGAAATGTTACCCCCTGCACCACTAGCAATTAGCCAGGCATCAATCTGTTTCACTGACTTATCGATGTAAATGTTATTCGCGATAATCACTAGCTGTGGAATCTCGCTAATATCCTTATAGGGGTCAACACCCTTGCCGTTATCATATTTGATGTTACCAGTAATCGACACATTCGCATTTGGCGCCCAGACGATAATCATCTTTCCTTTACCTATAGGATCTTTAGCTTCTACTTTTAACGAATTTGATTGCGTTACGTGCAGTCCATTTCCTAGGTCTGAAATATTTAACTTCCTACTAGAATCAATAATGGGTATCTGACTACCGGCTGTTAGTGCGGGGACTGCATCTGGGATTGTGCCGACACCAGTACTACTCGAGAAGTTACCGCAAGAACTCGTATCGTTAGCAAAGGTAAGAATATTAAGTCTATAATCGCAAGTGCCCGATGGCACCCCAGAAAATCCTCCCGCATACCCCGAAAGAGAGGCGACTCCTACGACTGGTCCGGGAGCGATTATGCCGTACTCAACCCAGCTGCCATACGTCTTTCTGCTTCCACCAACCATCTTTGTCGATGTACTTGCATATACCTTTGCAGAGGCACTTCCAGGCCCACCGGCGAAACCTCTCCCGACCCTAAGGTCGCCACCTTGAATCTGTACGAACGCATGCTCCGCCACAAATATACATGCCGACTGACTATAACGATCTGTTGGCGAATCATTTTGAGTTGGTTGGTGGATTTTTAGAAAATAACATATTTTTGTGCCAGGACCCCAAGAAGGATCAAGTGCAGGCCTAGATGCTGCGGTGTTAATAACGTTATATCCTGGATTGAATGTCCTATTATTAGAATCGAGATTGTCATTGCATGATTGAGTTAATACTTGCCTGGTCAGCTGCGCACAAGTTCCCCCGCTAAGTCTAGAAACATCTTGCCCAGGGCTCACGACAACTTGAGTAATTGACCATTCAGTTGATTGACTAGTAGTGTCGATAGATGTGTTGTTTACACTAAAGACTAATGGCTGAACGCTCGCGCCACTTCCCGGGAAAACAGCTTGACTAGCGGGAGTCACTGACGGTATCAAATTGTACACTTTAGGCGCTGGTGTCGGCGGCGGCGTCACAGGGGGTTTAATTTCATCACACGCATTACCAATATAACTACGGAGCTGCTCAGCTAGGTTGGAATAGTTAGAATCAATGTGAAAGGTGTGCGTCGAATTATTAGAGCTACCATTAATCACACTGTTAAGTGCACCCTGATCCGCATTACCGATAATACCTCCTAGTATCAATTTAGGGTTTCCGATATCCGGACCACCTGCTTTTAATTTCCTTACAGCATTTTGAGCCAACCTGACCGCGTTACCAACGCCAGATGGCTGGTTCGGCAGGCCGTCAGTCATAAAAACAATAATGTCTGTCTTTTTCATGATGCCTGCAATGGCAGGATTGAGATTTCCATGATCATAACCAAAACCTTGCTCATAGTCGGTACCACCATAGGAAACTATGGAATTTAAATTCGCCATAAAGTTATAGTAGCCCGGGTCAAGATTGCCATATGAACTTACGAAGTCGCTATAAGGTGCGTCGTAATTAGAATCCGCAACGCCATACGCAAACGACCAAAATGCCAAAAATATGTTCGGGTCGTACAACCCGGTATTAGTATTGTTATTGTTATTTCCCGGGGGTTGAAACAACAATTTAATCTGTGCTTGCAAGGTTCGCTCATTAGTTGGACCAACTGAACCCGAGCGATCAAGTACCATAGCAACGTGACAAAGTGGAGTCGACTGAGCATAACTATAGGGAGTCACGATTGCAGCCACGAGAGCAGTAATCCCTATGCCAAACATAATGACCCATGGCAATATCCTATTCATCCATATTGTCATTACTTCTTCTCCATTGCAGCGGCATGAGTGGCCTGTGAATCGTAATACGCCTTGCTAAGAAGTGCTTCGTTCGTTGGACTTGCCGCCCATTTACCAGCCAAGGTATAGTATCGTGCAGCATTGGCGTATTGTTTTTGATCTGCATACATACGCGCGAGCCAGTCAGCTGCGAGATATTTATCAGTTGACACGCTTTCAGCCTGCAAAGCAACCTTAATTGCCTTGTTCGCATTACCCGTATCGTATAGAAGCTGTGACTGGCTAATATATAGCTGTATTTTGCGAACCGTATCTGGCTCGGACGCTATTTCAGACGCATAAATATCATTAGCCTTTGCAATGTCGCCATCCTTTATAGCCGCCAGAGCTTTATTATGTATCACACCTTCGCGCTTAATCTGCGCAACTTTGTCATCTCGTGCAGCCAATTGTGCCGCCGTAGGAGCTGCAGTCTCATCAGTGGTCTGTGATTGATTTAACCTAAATAATACCAACGTTATGCCTACGATAAAAAGCGCTCCTACGACAATAAACACTTTCGTCCGAAAGGATAACTTAATCCACCACTTGTTATTCTTTTTTGACATCTACCATCCATTAACGCTTATGCTGGGTCAAGTATAAACGACGGTGAATGTTTGGACAAGCAAACAAATAATTACTCGTCTCTTAGTGGCAATATACCGATGAGTGCCATCCACATCTACATAGATGTGGGTATGTTTCTATCAGCCTCGCATTATATTGGAAAAACTTCACCACCTCTGTTAGAATAGATTGGTTATGAGTTTATCAATAGGCACAGCAAGGACACAAACCAACCTATCGCCGCTACTCTTCTCCCCTTCAAGCTGTCAGTGAAGTTGCCAGTGCCGGACCAAGGCGGGCGTGGCTACTCAAAGGAATTCCTACAACAACTTACTTAAAGTGAATTCGACCCACCCCCCGTTCGAGTAGGGTGCGTTGGTTCCATGTTCAATAACAATATATAGCGAAGCGTCGGAACCTGTGGTTTCACCAGATCTTGTTATACGACACTAGCAGGCTTACTGCGTTGCAGTCGTCAATTCCAATACATTTGGCTGAATACGTAATATATACAGAATAAGATTGCTCGGTAATGCGTCAATCAGTACGTGTAGGCCGCGTGGGCAGGTTGCTTGGGTAAGCAGTTGATGTTAGAATTTACAGCATTAGGGTGGGAGACGGGAAGTATAGAAATGAAGGCTCGTTGGACCACCCCGCAACTTATTTGGGCTATTTTGTTAGTCGTTGCCGGAATGATAGCGGCTTTGAGCAGTGTGCCTAAACTATTGGATGCACTACCACAATCATCTCAGCTCTGTACGACTGCCGGCCTACTTGGTTTCATAGGCTCTATTTTACAACCGAGATATTACCTTACAATTTTGTTTCTATTGATTACCGTCACCCTGATACACAGGGCCACGAAACTTCTCTCATCAAAGAGTGCCGCGTTCGCTCCCTATCCTGCGCTTGTAGTCGCCCTGGCTGTAACGGTGCTTCTTTCCATTTCTGCTTTTAGGTGTGGTTGAATGCACAACCTTTTTCATTTTCCTGAGCAGAGTAAGAAATCTCTGAGCACACTATCTTATGACAATCTTGGCGAAGCAATTTACATTGAAGACCTCAAACACGCTCAGAAATCATTATCTGACCTGATAAATGGTTCGCAGAAAGCCAAACTGCTGCAAAGGGGCTACGTGAGTATCGTTAGCGGACCTTATGGTGTCGGCAAGACGGTATCCGCATGGGCGATAATTAACGAACTGCGCAAGGAAATACCAGAGATATTTTTTATAGAGAGGTCGCTATTGCCTTTCGGTAACACATCCGAAGCGATTTCGGCATTCCTGAACAATTTTGCATATCGATTGTGGCAAGAAGGGGTTGTGGATATTCGAGAAGATATAGCGCAATTTATATTTGAAGTGACCCAGGATGCAGTGCCGCTTAAACTCGAAGCAAGTATCGGACCTATCAGGGTTGGAAAAGACCTTGTTCCAGGTGCTAGAAGTGATGATGTGTACGAAGTAGTCAGTGGGAAATTCTCAGGTATAAAAAAATGTCCCGCTATCATCATACTACTTGACGATGTTGATAGGCTTCGCACAAGCGAAATCATCGAAACAATGAGACTTGTTGAAAAGTTACGGTTGCTCCCGCGTACAGTCGTTTTGTTACCCGTGTATAAGGATATTTTGACAAACGCTTTTCAAAATGAACTGCACGTACCTGGAGATACTGCTCCAACCTTCCTTAGAAAATTGTCGGACTACGAAATAAGCTTACGTGCCGATTACGGCGGACTGAAGAAGATTTTTCTTAGTAAATTTGAAGGAAAATACGGAAGCATAGACGGTATCAGTATCCCGGAGCTTTGCTGGTACAGCCTAGTGCATAACATTGTTATTCGAGAAGCGATAGCGAAAATCGATGGCGCACCAGACAAAGGTGTAATCAACCATGCCTTTGAATTTTCCAACTCACCTTATCTGTCTCACTTGCAAAAAGCCTTCATGCTACAAAATCACTATCAGGCAGGCTTCTCCAAAGAAGAGCATCCGATGCCTGCTCATTATTTTGAAAGCGGTCAAGACTATTTTTCACCACTCGGAAAGCAATACTCATACATTGCAGACAGGACTAATGACAGCGGCATGTATACACAGCTGGGTGAACTTAGAAACATAGATAATGTCGCGAAACTAATTACGTTGGATTCGAATATAGTAGATGCCTTGAGGTCAAACTATAAGACTGAGTTCAAAAAGGACGTAGAAGACAAGTCGTCTAGGCCCGCATTAGTTGCATTTTTTATACCGAAATTGCAAATATCCGAAAACGAACCTCTACTGACTAATAACTATAGAGCGCGAGACGTCGAGGACATGGCGCTACGCATTCTGGGTGACCGGAGATTTGATAAAAAAAGCAGTGACGCCTTATTGTTTTATAGAATTGCAAGTGAACGGTTCGATGAATATCGATAATTACAAAAAATTACACTCCCATAATCATCAGAGTTATAATTGATTCGCAATGAAAGACATAAAACAGCATAGTTCACTAACACCTAAACAAAGCGCATATATACAGGCATATGCCAGCCCTGACAGCGCCAGCTTTGGTAACTCGTACCAAAGCGCCCTGTTGGCGGGCTATAGTTTCCAAACTGCCCGCAACATGACACACCTCCGACCTGAGTGGTTATCGGAAAATATCGGACAGATGGCCGTCATTAAACCTCAAGAAATTATGCAGGAGCTAACAACGGTCATACATAACGAAAATGAACCAACAATTATCCGACTAAAGGCCATGGAGCTATCTATGAAGGCGTATAGTATGTTGCAGCAGCGCACCGCTACCGAACCAACAGCCGTTTCAATATCAATTGATTTATCGCAATCTTAGTTGCCGCACCAAGGAACACACTCTATGAACCGTGTTTTTTTGCGGCTCTTCGCTTCTTCACAGTCCTTTTGTGCATCGGGAATCTTTTTTGCACGTCCTTCTCTATAGCCTTAGCTTCCGCCTCGATATCAAAGTCGAAGGCGGCCATTACGCCGACGAATGCGTTATAAGTCTCACGTGCCTCCATGCTACTATTCTCAATACCATCTGAATCCAGGTAGCCAACCTCAATCGCATTAATAACGCTCCATAAAGACCCTATGCATTCATGCCAGGCAGTAACAGCAGCTTGCTTAGCCTCTATCGAATGCTGGTCAGAAGACAGTACGGTTTTTACATGTCGCCGACAAATCACGTTCAATTCATATTGCACCCGTTTTGAATTCAATATCTCACTATGTAACTTTTCGTCAAACAGATCGTCGTATGGCTTATTAATATCTTTTTGCAAGAGTTCCTGGACCCTTCTATACCTATCCTCGCCATACCTATCAAGCGACTCCTGTAATATCGACAGACGCCTCCCCGGACTGTTCGCGTACACGACCCAAGCGATAACGGCTACTATAACGATGACTATCCAAAACATACGTTCTATATTAACACCTTATTTATTCGTCATAGGTCGCAACAACAAGAAACACAAAGCCAGCCACAATATCAATAATCATCCATGCCTCCTTTGGAAATACAAAAAGAGCAATCGGATTGAATAGTAGAGCTATTAAGGGAAACATCGCCGCTCTTACATATCTACGCCGACTTAAGTACAGCCATATCGCACCCAATGACGCTGCGCATACAACCCACCGCAGAACAATAAAATACGCGTACGGGGCGGGTATTACGGATGATACAAACAATAATATTGCTACAGCACCAAGCAAAAATTCCTGCCAATGGTTTGTGATTCCGTAAAACAGATTCTCAAACTTTCGAAAAAAATTACCCTCGTCAATTACTTGCACTATTATGCCAGCCGTTAGAAAAACTATCATGAGCGCCCCGAACCCTATACAATACCACATCCATACTTGCCCAATAAATTGTTCCATATGCGACCCTTTCCGTTTGATACATGGCAAACCAAAAAGCCCGCCATGAGCGGTGGCCTTTCGGTCACCCACTACTGTTTCCAGCAGCGATAACGGAAAGATGTACTCACGACGAGCTGTTTCTTTCCGTTGATTGTTTAGCCATACCTGCGCATTTGCGTGGCTCTAGGCCAGTGGACTTGCCACTTGTTCATAATTATACCAGCCTGATAGATATTACCGCATAAGCAATATGAAATGGTAGCATTGATTCAGAATGGTTGCTGTTAATGACTTTGGCCCGATAATACCGTCGCAACTTCGCACAAGGGGCGACTGGCATAGATTTTTCGTATTAAACGATGAGGGTTTTATAAATGACGTCTATTCAAAGGTACGAAGAGTGAATGGTAAAAAAAATCTTAGCGACGAGGACGCGACAACAATAGGTAGCGCGTACGCCATAAACGTACTTGATATACATAATTATGTCGCGCGGGGTAGTCGCGGACAGTGGGTACCGCCATCCGACTACTTCACTGTACAGCAGTCGCCAGATTCACCCGATAAATGGGTGGTGGTGTTCGATAAATCAGCGATGCAGCAGGATTTTCTTAACGCATACGAACAGTTTGACTGGTTCCGCTCTAAACAACACCCCTTGGACTTCATGCGACGCCGAGCACCAGAACAGCCCGCGTTAATATACTCTATTTTTACCCAACGCAGGCAGGGAAAACATTGGGGCGAAATATTCAAAATGTATCAAAACGGTACACTTCCGGGATACGAAGGATCGGCATCACAATACACGCATCAAAAGTCACTGGAAGCCCATTACAACAGGTACCGACCAACACCCTAGAATCACTTAATCCGAGACAAAATGTTAGCTGTTTTTAGCAACAGTTCCATGTGTAATAGCTACAGAACGGTATCGATAGCCCTCTGACCAATAACCGTTCTGTCAGGGGGCTTTCCATATGCAGGAGAAGTGTAATGTATTCAATAGAAACGGTAGTGCGCTCAGAGCTAAGAGACGGAAAGGGCTACAGACTCAAAGTATCAATACTAGATTTGGGCCTCTATATCGATGGGTTTCGTGCGTTAAAATCCGAACGTAATCAAAATGGATGGTGGGTACAGCCACCGTCAAACCTGGTAAAGGGTGTCTGGGTAACGGCATGCGAATTTGATAAAACCAAGGCCTTCTGGCTGAATATCGAGCAATCGTGTGTCGATGCCATCGCGACATATTTGTCGGAAGACCGACAACAAATCACGCAAAACTCTTCGCGTGACATATTGCCAGCCGACGACGAGATGGAGGATGTTCTGTCTAAGGGTTTCGAGTTCCCTCCAGGCTGGGATGAGAAGACACCTGAACCACGCAAGGAATATCACCCATGACGCCACATCGTATCACCATGTTCACTACGCCCATATCTATATATAGAGATACCTCTATAACGGTTATACGTATCTATATAAAGATTCTAGTAATAGAGATGCTTACCAGTTGCCTGTGGGTAGAGGTCAACTGTGCAGAACCTGATTCATTACTGGACACCTGTATTGCTATTTATGACGAGTATCACGATGATATTGCCTATTGAGGTCAAATACGAACAAGTGGAAACACCCGACCAAGATAGGATTGATACAGCGTTCAACTACCTCTTTGAGCTAGTCTTGAAGCAAAGAATGTCAACCGAAAACGATGGACATTAAAGTTATATTTACTTATAATTACTTATAAAGGATAGTTATGGATACCGAATACCTCACAGTCGAACAAGTCGCCAACCTGCTCCAGGTCCACTGGCAAAGTGTTTTGAACTACATCAAGCGTGGCGACTTGCCTGCTATGCGGCTAGGGCGAGGTTATCGTATAGCTCGAAACGACTTGGACAAATTTATTGAACAGCGCACAACTAGGGGCAGCAGTCGATGAAAAGAGCCGCCGTATATGTACGCGTTAGCACCGCCAACCAGGAAGATGAAGAGACCATTGAGAATCAGCTCATGGAGCTCAAGGAGCGCATTAAGAACGATGGGGCCCTACTGCTGCCCGAATGCATCTATAGCGACAACGGATGGACCGGTACACTCTTAGAGCGACCAGACCTTGACCGGCTACGGTCAGACGCCAAGGAAGGCGCTTTTGACCTTCTCTACTACTATGACAGGGGGCGTATTGCGCGCAAATTCGTTTACCAAGAAGTTGTATTAGACGAGCTACAGGAATCAGGTATCGAATGTATAAGCCTGCACGACATCAACGGAACGACGCCTGAAGAGATACTGATGGGTAGTGTTATGGGCGTCTTTCATGAGTACGAGCGTATAAAAATTACAGAGCGAATGCGTCTCGGCAAAATGCGAAAAGTAAGAGAGAACGGTAAGCTGCTTGGATACAACGCATGCTACGGCTATGACTATCACCACCGTATAAAAGGAGGTCCCGACGAACGCGACGGTTACTTCAGTATTAATGAGCAAGAGGCTGAAGTTGTCAGGCAAGTATTTAAATGGGTTGCCGACGGCGTATCTTTACGTGAAGTCATCCGGCGCCTACATGCACTAGGGATACCGCCCAAGAAACAAAAACGCACAACGTGGACCAAGGGACCAATTGCCCGAATGCTCACGAACACCACCTATATAGGCAAGCATTTTTACAATAAGAGCGAAGCTGTCGAAACAAAGAGTCCGAAAGACCCTAATAAACGATACCGTCGGATAAAAAAGAGCAGCCGCAAAGTACGGCCAAAGGAAGAATGGCTCGAGGTCAAGGTAGACCCTATCATTAGTAAGGAGCTGTTCGAGCGGGTCCAGCAACAGATGGTTGCCAACCTAAAATTCAGCCACAGGAACAATAAGAAAAATGAATACCTTCTTACTGGACTAATTAGTTGTTCATGTGGCAAACCCCGAACCGGCGACCCAACCGCAAAGGGTCACCTATACTATCGTTGTACTGATAGACTTTCACGATTTCCCCTACCTCGCGAATGCTTTGCTGGAGGCGTTAATGTCGTTGTACTGGATACGATGGTCTGGAGTCAAATTAAAGAACTCGTTAGCAACCCAAAGTTAGTCAGACGACAAGCCGAACGCTGGTTGGCAGATTCAACATCTTCAGCAGCCACACAACAAGCTCAGGAGACTCTAGAACAGCTCACACGGCTAGATGAGGAAGAGAAACGATACGTAAAGGCCTTTGGCATGAACTACTTGTCAGAACGGCTCTACAAGGAACAGATGGACGAACTGTACTCAAAGCGGGCAGCTCTACAGGCTAAAATGAACGATGCGAAGGAGCAAATGGCGCAGCAACCAATGCTAACAGTGGAGCAAATGGTTGATGGAGTTCAAGTATTATTAGAAAGCTTGGATTTTACAGATAAGAAAGCTATAATTAGACGATTAGTTACCAAAGTAAAAGCAACGCAAGAAGAGGCAATTATATGGGGTCAACTACCCATTTTCACGAAAGCAGAGGTTGGTTTTGAGCCTAAGTATCGGCATCGTCGGCCTTCCAAATGTCGGCAAATCAACACTCTTCAACGCCCTGACCGGGGGTGATATCTTGGCTGCGAATTATCCATTTGCAACTATCGAACCAAACACCGGAATCGTACCTGTTCCAGATGATCGCCTAGTGGTGCTCCAAAAGACATACTCAGCACAAAAAATCATCCCCGCCACCGTGACATTTGTCGACATAGCAGGATTAGTCGCTGGTGCATCCGCCGGAGAGGGACTAGGCAACGCATTTCTAGCAAACATCCGAGAATGTAGCGCTATTGTACATGTCGTGCGCGCTTTTGAAGGCGACGTAATCCATGTAGCCGATCGTGTCGACCCAAAGGCCGACATAGAAATCATAAATACTGAATTAATCCTGGCCGATCTTCAAACCATTGAAAAACACCTACCAAAGGTACTCAAGGAAAGCAAAGCAAATCCAGCTAAGCGCGAAGTTGCTTCGTATTTGGAAAGTTTGAAACGCCACCTTCAAGAAGGCACACCCTTGTCTGCCCTGCCCTCACTCGATGAAGAAAAATTAACCGGACTTAATTTACTTACTGCTAAACCTGTTATTTACGCCTTCAATGTAGACGAAAACACCCTGACAAATGACAGCAAAAAGGCAGAATTATCCAATCTTGTCGCACCTGCAAAAAGCGTATTTACATGCGCAAAGCTAGAGGAAGAAATTAAAGACCTAACGGCCGTAGAAGCCGCTGAATTATTGGTAAGCTACGGAGTGGAAGAAACCGGCTTACAGCAATTAATACACAGTGCGTACGAAACGCTCGGCTTACAAAGTTACCTGACTGCTGGCCCCAAAGAAATCCACGCCTGGACAATTCGACGTGGCGATACCGCTCCACAGGCGGCAGGAGTAATTCATACCGATTTCGAACGCGGCTTTATTGCTGCTCAAATTGTAGACTACGACGATCTCGTAGCTGCAGGCTCCGAGCAAGCGGCTAAAGCTGCCGGCAAAGTCCGAACGGAAGGCAAAACCTACATCATGCAACCTGGCGATGTTGTAGAGTTTAGATTTAACGTATAGATAATTTCACTAATTGAAACACCCCGGGTCATATGACCCGGGGTGTAATGTACTTACCCGCTATTTGAACCGGTGAGTAGAGCGGCCTATCGTCAGACGCTTGCACACCCCTGATGGGATGCATCACACGCCACGACAATCAGATTCTGAAAGGTGTCGTTACTACCTTCTACGTCACAAGTAATCAACTCCAACCGACCGGGTCGGTTGTCTGCCAGCGCATGCTGCTGTGGCAAATCGACCTTATTCACGAGGTATGTCGCCTCAATGACATACGTCAACTTCCCTTGCGGCATTTGCAGAATCACTTGCGACTTGCCGAAATCATCCCGACCAATCTTCGTCAGTGGATTGAAAACCATATCATGATCAGCTTTCGCATGACCACCTATGACAACCGTTCCTTGATGTGTACCGGGTAACGTTGAGATTTTGTCCGCAACGTATAACCCCGGCTCCTGACCAGGTACGACAGCCCCGTCCGATCTCACCTTTAATAAGGTTTGATCAACCGGAGTCGGCTCAATAAGCATACCCGTAGGCGTTTGTACGGCCAGTGTACTCGGTATACCAGGAGGTATATCGACCGGCGGAGGTGGTGGTGGGGACGCCGACGACGGCGGCAGCTTATGCGCTGCCGACGCCGCCGGCGAAGGGGGCGCCGAGCCGGTTCCCTGAACCGTCTCAGCTACTATCAAGCCTCCACCAACCACCGCGCACACGAGAACCGCGTTTACGATGGCGCGGCTTCTCATACTACCGGAACACGCTCAGTAGCCGCTGCCGGTTGACATACGCCAACCCAAGCAAACCGATAACCACAATGCCAATACCGAACCAGAGGATAACTGGTTGTCGAACAAACCAACTCTGGGATGCAGTATTTGTCACTGGATTATCACCCGTAATGAAGGGTGGCAATCCTTGAGTCGGCTGTTGGAACACGATATCTGGCGTGTAACTCGTCGGCACAAACACCTGTTGTGGCTGGCCTTCGATTACCTGCTGCTGATAATCACCATATAGATACGTGTTATTGGCATACACACACCCGCAACCCTGGGGCACGAAATAATCATTCGTGTACCATGGTGCATACCCACTGGAATAGATATACAACGGCTGCACGATAGGTGGCGGCGGAACATATCCGCAGTTGCCGCCAACGTTAAAGGCTCCGCCACCAGCAAAGCTAGCACCGAAACCAGGTACACCAACGTTTGCCGACCAACCCCAACTTCCACCGACACCTCCACACCACCCTGAAGGGAGGTTATAGGGAGTGCCGTAATTAGCTGGGAAACTGAGAACATCGTGTGTTACGAAGTTTGTCAGATAAATATTGGCAGGCGCATTGTTGATCACGGTATTGTTCACCTGAGTGACATTATTAACGATCACCACTTGGTTATTTTGACCGGGGCCAACAAATACATTCGGATTCGGGGGTGGCCGACGTCGATTACCGTGTTGCCACGGATTATAGACATCGTGATTCCCTAGAATCGGTGGTGGTGGACCATTCTGATTACATGGGCCGTTACCACCACACGGGCCACCAGGACCACACGGACCATTCGGACCACACGAGCCACCAGGCTGACCATTAGGCGGCCCACCTGGGTACCCATTGCTCACCGGCACTGGTGTCGGTTGTGCCTCTACCGCCGGTTTGTGTCCCCAATCCGGGAATGGATTGGCAGGTGGCGGTGGCGGTAACTGTTGCGGCGGGCCGCTATGACTACCTCCGCCCGTAGGTTGCTTCGGCAAATCTGGAAGATCTACTGCATCACCGGGTGCCGACGGTAAGCTCGTACCGTGCGGCACGACAATCGACGGCGTCTCTTGCGCGGGCTGACCTATCGAAGGTACAGACCCGGCAATTTTTGGCGGAGAACTTTCAGCGGGGACAGCACTTCCTTGCACATCCTTCGTATCGCTGGGCGTAGGAACTTCCGTAGGTTTCGGTTGTTCCTGTACACCCATTCCACCAGGAGCTGTCGGCGATTTTACTGTCGGCACTTGACTAGACGGATTCTGCGGACTAGCTTTCGGCACCGAAGGTTGCGGCACGGATGACGGAGGTGGCGAATCAGGTAGACTCGTTACCGATGCCGTCGGAGGAACCGATTTGGGCGGCGTCACTTTAGGCGCTTGCGTCTTCGGTGGAACCTGTGCTGACGATGGTGGAACTACTGTAGTTGTAACTGGCGGCTGCGATACTTGCACAGGAGCCTGAGGTACTTGTACCGGGGCTTGTGGCTTTACTTGAACCGGCGGCGGTACTGGTAGTTCCGGAGGTGCCTGTACTGGCGATGGAGCCGCAGGGGGCACAGCTGGAGCTGCTGGTTGCGCCTGAGGTGGCGGAGCAATAGGCGGAGCCTGTTGCGGTAGCTGGGCCACGGGCGCTTCTGGCTGCTGTGGTGCCGCGGGAATTTGCGGTACAGGCACCGAAGTTGTTATAACGGGATCATTCGGTGGTGGCGAATCGACCTGAGCCGGCCCCGCCCAAGCAACAGGCATCGCTAAGATACTTGCCGCCCCGATAAGCGCTGCAGCTTTACGGCAGCGCATAGGCATTCTGCTCACGGCAGAGCCCCTTCCTTATTGTTAAGGCGACGACGGACCTTCCGTCACTCACGAGCCTCCGCTTTGGAAGCTACATTCCATTGTAGTTTTAATAGCCACAAGGAAACTATGAAATATTTAACAAATAGAAGCGTTCACGATTACCCTTACTCCCAGCAACTTCGCTATCACGCTTATCATAAATAACAAACGAAGATTTTGTCCATGTCTCGAAATCACGCAAAATCTGTCGTCTTACAGAATCATTTTTGATAACACCTTTGTTAACCTGGTCCTTACCTGCTTCAAACTGGGGCTTAACCATGGCAACAATCTGTGCTTTTGGTGCAATACGAGCAACCGATGGCAATATGTCACGCAGCGATATAAAACTGACATCAATGACTACAATATCGATCTGATGATCGGTAGTAAAATCACGAATATCAGTTTTTTCATGAAGCTCTATACGCTCGTCACTACGTAAACTCGGATGTAATTGATCAGTACCAACGTCCACAGCAACGACCTTTTCTGCACCGTGTTGTAACGCATAATCTGTAAACCCCCCTGTACTACTGCCAACGTCAAGCACCGTCTTGCTCTTAAAATCAACGCCAAGTAACTGAGCAACGCTAGCCAGCTTTAAACCCGCACGACTAACATACTTCTCCTCGGCAATCAGGCGAACATCAGCCTCATCACGCACAAACCAGCCAGACTTCGTCGCTACGCGACCATCAACTGTCACCTTGCCAAGCCCAATCCAACTCTCGGCCTGTGAACGCGAAGAAACCAGGCCCTTTTTAACCAATAATTGGTCGAGCCTGGTTTTCGTCATATTATTTTTTCCGTTCGCGATAGTCGCCAGTAGTTGTATCGACAGAAATCACGTCACCCACCTTTATAAACGCCGGCACCTTCACCACCAAGCCCGTTTCTACTGTTGCATCTTTCAATACGCTACTAGTGGTGTCACCTTTAACGACGTCTTCCGTGTATGTTACTTCCAAAAACAAGTTTTTTGGTAACTCCACGTTGATTACACGATTGTCAAAGAACTGCAGACTTAGCTCGTCACCTTCTTTCAAATATGAAGCAGCTGCGTCTACGACATCTGCGTTCAGTTGGAACTGTTCAAAACTAACTGGGTCCATAAAATGGAAATCAGAACCGTCCGAATACAAAAATTGTACGGTTTTGCTTGCCACTTCTGCTCGCTCAATCTTATCCTGACCCTTAAAAGTCTTCGGTATGACGCTACCGTCAATCAAGTTCTTAAGCTTGACGTTGACTATACTACCGCCACGCCCCATGACCTTTTGAGCATACTCAACAACACGATACGGCTTGCCATCGATTTGGCAAACTGTCCCTTTTTTGAGATCAGTCGGTTGATACATGTCTGTCTCCTAGTTATTGCTTACAAATGGAAGCAGTGCCAAATGACGTGCACGCTTAATAGCTACAGCAAGCTGACGCTGTTGTTTTGCAGTCAAGCCCGACTTTGCGCTCGGCTCAATCTGACCGTAAATGTTGATATAACGCAAAAGTGTCTTTGAATCTTTGTAATCAAAGTACGCTGGAGCGTCTTTCTTGTATCGTTTTAGTGCCATCAAAATTCTCCTAGAATGGGATCTCGCTGAGATCAATTGGTTTATCATCGATGTCTTCAATCACGACATCTTCTGCTTTTTTCTTAGTATCACTGGGTGCTGCAGAACCACCATTGCCGCTACCCTCGCCGCTCGGGCCATCCAAAAATGTAACGTCAGTAGCGACGACATCAACCCTGCTGCGTTTTTTGCCGGTTTCCTTGTCATCCCAGCTATCCTGACGCAAACGACCCTGTACGAGTACACGACGGCCTTTGCTTAGATACTGCGATACAAGTTCGCCAAGCTTTTCCCACGCAGTTACATCAAAAAAGTCTGCTTGATCATCCTGAGTCTGTCGGTCAACGGCAATACTAAAACTTGTAACAGATTTACCGCTTGGAGTCGTTCGTGTCTCAGGGTCACGCGTTAGGCGCCCCATCAGAATTACTTGATTTATACTGCGTGCCATACCTTATTCTCCCTTTTCTTCCTTAGTACTACCCTCGTCGTCTTCTCTTGCTCGCTTTTTATCTTCAGCCAACAAAGCGCGTCCTTTTTCGTTAACGCTTACAAGCAGATAACGCAAAACTTCATCGGTGATGTTCAGCGTATTGCTAATCTTTAGTGGCGCATCAGATGGTAGCTTGACGTCAAAGTAGACGTATACAGCAAAATCCTCTTTGCGGATGCGATAGGCAAGCTTTTTCTTACCCCAGTTGTCTTCACTGACGATTTCGCCGCCAGCACCGGTTACGATGTCACGTACCTTTTTCAGGGGCGCATCGAGATCCACCTCTAAGTCAGGGTGAATCAGAACTGTTAGTTCGTATTCTTTCACAGATTTCCTCCCTTGGAATCCTTATGGATGCTTACACTTGATGTAAGCTGAGTTAATAACCCTGTAATTATACCCTAAAGCAGTCTAAAAATCCAGAGGTGACTGGATAAAAAAACTGATTTGCTGTAGAGTGTGCGCATGACAATACCTGATCAACTACCCGAACTTGCAAAAAATATGGAACACGCTCGTGAACTCAAGAAAGTTTATGAAGAGCTCCACCTAGCTACCATGCGTTTGTGCGCGTTTTTAAGTTACACAAAACCAGAAGACGTCATAAAGCATATCCACACCGCAAAAACAGAGATTATAAATGAAAATGAAGATACACAAATCGTTGAATACTTCTCGCTATGGACAGAGGACGACTTACGATTAACTCCTTCGGGGAACCTGCTCCGCTGCAACTACTACGAAGGTAAATACGCCGACATGCAAACTGGCGTCGATAAGTCCTATGAAGTTTCAATGAAAGACATAGAATCGTACAGCTCAACTCAACTGTCTACGCTCACGAGCCAGCTAGGAAAATTTCTCAAGCCAAAAGAAGATTAAACCAAATAGCGCTGCCTCAGATAGCTCATGTCTTTGTACTAAATATCTTCGTCGATGACGTCACCGCCACCAAGGTCATCAACACTACTTACCAAAACATCGCGAGGTTTAGAATTACCGCTTGCCTGCCCAACGATGCCCTGCTCTTCCATGGTGTCGATATATCGGGCAGCTTTAGCATAGCCAATGCCAAGACGTCGTTGCAACAGACTAGCGCTCGCCTTTCCGCTGCCCACAACTATACGTAGCGCCTCTTGATACGTAGGATCTCCGCTCGTATCAGTGTTAAAGTCCATAACAACGCCACCCCTACCATTAAGCTGAACAGGTTGGCTGATAATTTCATCGTTATATTGTGGCGCCGATTGCATACGCAAATGATCGTTAATCTTACCGACTTCGTCATCAGTCACCCATGCGCCCTGGATACGTTTCGGCTTAGCCATAGCCGGCGTCAGGAGTAACATGTCACCCTTGCCAAGCAACTTCTCGGCCCCAGCCTGATCCAAAATAGTACGACTATCTACCTGGCTGGCAACCGTGAAGGCGATACGAGCCGGTATATTAGCCTTGATCAGACCAGTGATAATATCTACCGATGGTCGCTGTGTAGCCAATACCAGATGGATACCGACCGCACGAGCCTTTTGAGCCAAGCGTACGATGAGAGCTTCAACATCACGGGCTGCAATCATCATCAAATCAGCCAACTCGTCAATCACGATGACAATGTATGGCATAGCTCCGTCTTCGTGCTGTTGCACATTACCCTCTTCGTCGGCCACTTCAACCTTACTGCGCCCAGATTGAATTTTCTGATTATAGCTTCGAATGTCGCGCACCTTTTCAGAAGCCAACAGCTTATAACGGCGCTCCATCTCATTAATTGCCCATTTCAAAGCGCTAATCGTCTTCTCCGGTTCGGTAATAACTGGAGTAAGAAGGTGCGGAATATCTTCATAGGGCGCCATCTCAACCTGCTTCGGGTCGACAAGAATCAACTTCATCTCGCTCGGACTGTTACGGTACAGCAAGCTTGTAAGCAATGTGTTGATCATGACAGACTTACCACTACCTGTTTGACCTGCAATCAAAAGGTGAGGCATCTGATTCAACTCACCTACGACTGCATCACCAGAAATATCTCGCCCAACTGCAAATCCGAGAGGCTCTCTGCTACTGTCCCACTGCTTAGCTGTCAGTATTCCGTAAAGGCGTACATCCGCCGCCTTGCGGTTAGGCACCTCAATACCGACAGCCTTCTGACCGGGAATAGGCGCTTCAATCCTAAGTGACTGAGCCGCCAAATTAAGTGCGATATTCGTTTCTAGCGCAGTAATACGAGTTAGCTTGACGCCACTTGGTGGCTTAAGTGTATATTGCGTTACTTTCGGGCCAATATTTGCGCCCTCCATTTCCACATCAATACTAAATTCACTCAAAGTATCCTTAATAATTTGAGCATTCTGTTGCACATCTCCAGCGTCCGCCGGTGACTGTTTCCTTTCGAGCAAATCTAGGCTTGGCTGTTTCCAGTTCGGGTCACGCGTAGATACCAATGCCGACTGTTCTTCAGCAGCCTTATCTTGCTTGATACTACCCCGAAGCGTCGATAGTCGCCCAGACTTTTCTTCTTCGCTATCAAGCGTCGGTACGCCTGCATTTAACTTAAACTCGGCAGAAGGCTTTTTGCCCCCGTCAGCTGCTTCTCGCATAATTTTTACGTTATCAGCATCAAACCTTTCAGTCTGAAGCATTGCCCAAATCTTCGTAATTAACGTGACCGGAGATACACGAAGAACAAACAAAATTGTGATCAATACCAACAATACGTATATAAACCCAGCAACTGGCTTGTCTACCAACGTGGCGACCATTTGGTTAAGGTTGTCACCAACCCAACCGCCATGACTTGGGTTCCCGCCTGGAAGCCCGAAAAGTCCAGCTAGCCATACGATAAGCAAAGCTGTCGCAGTTTTCATAACAAGCGGCAATTTGTTTTCTTCGGCCCGGAATATCTCTACCCCCACATAAATAAACAAAAGAGGTACGGCATAAATCGCATAGCCAATAACAAAAAGTGCTTGTGTTTGCACCCAATCTAGAACAGGACCACCGACGCCAAACCAGGCCACAATCAACAACACTGAAAAAGCTATCAAGCCAAGTGCGGCGACTTGCTGCCAAAATCCTGCCGGCAACTTATGCGTCGGTCCTGCTGGTGCAGCTTTCTTCTTTTTTATTTTACGTTTTTTAGCCATATCTGTTTGTTTATTATATCTGATTAACAGTGTAGTTATTATAGCAAAATTTACTACAATTTGCAAGTCGTGTGCAGGAAGTCACGCAGCCACAAAAAAAGACCTCGCCTATGACAAGGTCTTTTGAGTCGAACAATGGCTAATATGCTTTTGTTTCAGACTTAGAACGAAGCGACGGATCAATTGCTTCAGTGTCTGGATATTGTTTTGGGGGGAATTTCTTTTGCGGGAACGATGCCGCCTTTGCAGGTCTGTTCGGCTTTGCGGAACCCTGTGCAGGATTACGACCAGCATCAGAACGGTTTTGACCACCGCCAACTTCATTGATAACAGGTATAACAATCGGCGTTCGGCGTGTCTGATCATACAGAATGTGTGTAATCTCGTCTTTGAGTTCTTTCTTTATCACATCCAGATCAATTTTCTTACCGCCGAAGCTGCGAGCAACTTTTTGCTTCAGATACTGACGAATGGTTCCCATTAATTCCTCGCTGTCGCGTAGGTAAATGAAACCTCGACTAATGATGTCTGGGCTGGTCATCAAACGACCCGAACCACGCTGGACGGTTAAGACAACCACAAACATGCCTTCTGTTGCCATGTGAATACGGTCCTTAAGTACAACCTCACTGACAATCGCACCGCTGTCGTCATACATGATGCCGCCAACTGGGATACGACCACTTTTTTTTGCACCGTTAGGTGTAATTTCGACGACGTCACCAGAGTCACATACGAAAATATTATCGCGTGGGATTGCCGCTTCTTTCTCCGCAAGTTCGGCATTATGCACCAACATGTGAAATTCACCGTGAATTGGCAAGTAATACTTTGGGTTAAGAGCGTTTATCAGTTTAACGTGATCATCATAGTAGCCGTGCCCAGAAAGGTGAAGCGGACCAACACCCGTCAAATGCGTTTTACCGTTTTGAATAACGTCGCTACCTTCACGCATCAGGCCATCAACAGTTCGTACGACATATTTTTCGTTGCCCGGAATCGGGTTGGATGAAAAGACAACGACATCACTGTTCTTAATCTTGATATATTTGTGAGAACCGCTAGCCATTCGGTTTAGTACGGCATTGAACTCACCCTGGCTACCAGTACAGACAATCGTTACTTTGCCGTCTGGAAACTTTACGATATCTTCCATCTTAACGACAACGTCTTTTGGAACCTTGATAGCCCCAGCTCGCAAGGCTACTTCGAGGTTCTGAATCATACTATAGCCGGCAAAAGCGACTTTTCTATCGTGCTTCTTTGCTTCTTCCAAGATAATTTGCATACGATGAATCTGCGAACTAAAACAACTAAGGATAAGACGGCTATTTGGATATTTTTCCATAACCTGCCCCATTGAAACCTGAATATCAAACTCGCCATGATGATGAGTACCTTCAGACTCACAGTTCGTACTTTCATTCATCAGCATTAAAATACCTTCTTTGGATGCAATCTCAGTAAGTCGTTCGAGGTCAAATTTACGACCGTCTACAGGTTCATCCTCGAAACGCCAGTCGCCTGTATCGATTAACACACCAAGTGGTGTACGTATAACTACGGCGGTCGCGTCAGGAATAGAGTGATTCACGCGTACGAGCTCTATGCTGAAATTATCACCAATCTGAACACGCTCATGTGATTCAGGATCCATTTCATGATAATCAGGCGTAAAACCACTTGTAGCCTCTTCCATTGTTCGCTGAACCATACCTAGCGTAAACCTACTGGCGTACACAGGGGCTGGAATCTTGTGAGCTATGTGACGAAAAGCACCAATGTGGTCTAAGTGACCGTGCGTAAATATTTGCGCACGAATTTTATGCTTATTTGCTTCAAGATAAGTAATATCAGGGGTGATGTAGTTAATGCCCGGATAGTCAGCTCCTGGAAACAGAAAACCACAATCAATAACGATGATGTCGTCTTCATATTCGATAGCCATCATATTTTTACCGATTCCCATTTCACCAAGACCGCCGATTGGCATAATCTTCAGTACTGGTCCTTTTGTCTTTGGCTGCTTTTTAGCATCGGCCAGACTAAATTGCCGACCACCGTAACCATTAAAAACCGACTTGTTTACCGGTACGTTAATAACGTGCTGACTCGCGCGCAAATTGACGTTTTCTGATGTTCGTCGCTGCGCTCGAAACACTTCACCCTTGCGAGTACTTGTGTTGTTCAATACTGTATTGTTTGATTTTTGCCGTTGCTGTTGAGGTCGTTTATTTTGGTCATCAGGCGTGGCGTTAGAGAGTCTTCGTTGACCCATAATTATGTTTGCTCCTATTGTTTAATAAAAATATCATTTCTAATTTAATTGAGGTGAGGGAGGTTCGGTAGATATCGGCAATCCCTCTTTAACAGTAATTCCATAGTAGCACGAAACATGCAAAAATGCAAATGTTTTACATTACTTGGAGGATTTGCGCTCGTGAATAACTCGTTGCGGAAACGGTATCTCAATACCTTTCTTTTCGAATGCTTTCTTGAGGCGTTTGCGATACTCGCCTGCAATATTCCATTGTTCGAGCGGTACTGTCTTACCTACTGCCTTCAAATTAACGCTCGAATCGCCAAAACTGTCCAAACGTAAAAATGTAATAGGTTCAATAATCCTAGATTTCCACTCAGGATCCTCGGCAAGCTCCTTACCGACCTCATTGATAATCTCTTCCGCTTCGCTTACCTCGGTATCGTAACTCACACCCACCTCTATGACGACCCCCGAATACTCCATAGTCATATTACGTACACTCGTGATTTCACCGTTCGGTATGAAATACACACTACCATCAAGATCACGTAGCTTTGTCATGCGAATAGTTATCTGCTCAACGATGCCACTATGCCCACCAACTGTTACAACATCCCCTATTCTGTACTGATTTTCAGTGATAATAAACGTGCCACCCAAAAAATCCTTGAACATACTCTGCGCGCCAAAACCAATGACGACACCTATCAAACCAGCACCCGTAGCAAGTGCGGCTAAATTAACTCCAAACTCTTGCAAGACAACAACTGCAATCACCACCCATGTTACAACTGCGGTTCCTGTTTTAAACATATCCGTTAGCGTACGCTCGCGCAGCTTTTCCTCACGCTTTGTCTTGTACCGATGCCCCAGTACAATTCTCTCCACAATTCGTCCAATAAAATGATTTATCGTAAATCGTATAATCAACAAAGCTACGACCGCAAATAATATGTGGCTTACATGCTGCATAAGTATTCCCCAGTCAAAAAACGATTCCGTCATACTACATCCACACTATCACATATTAGTTAAGCTTGGCTAGAATATCAGGAACTGTCAAAAAATCATCTATTAGTGTTTGTCGCATACTACCGTTATATAGTGCCGCCGCCGGGTGATACAGAGGTATTACAACCATTTTTTCTTCTCCTAATAGGATTCTCATAGATTTCCCGTGGACCTGACTTATTTTCATACCTGGTAGAAAATACTCCACACTATGCCGACCGAGCGTGATAACAATTTTCGGCTCTATAATCTGGATTTGCTGGAGTAAATATGGCAAAAAAGCAGCTTTTTCTTTTGGTAGTGGGTCGCGATTGTTTGGTGGGCGGTATTTAACAATATTCGTTATATAGACATCTCCTCGTTTCATTCCCGCCTCGGCCAACATGCTATCGAGAAATTTTCCTGCCGCACCAACAAACGGCAACCCTCGTTCGTCCTCCTTTTTGCCCGGTGCCTCGCCTATAAATACAATGTCCGCATCAACACTCCCGTCGCCCATCACTAACTGTGTTGCCTGAGCGGCCAGCTCCGGACAGATATTTCCAATGAGAATAGCTTGCTTCAATTTCTCAAGTTCAGCTTTCTTGTCACTCCCTTTTACCATACACCCAGTATAACCTCTTGTTTAGACAATCTATCCGCTCTATACTGGTTATGTGGATGTCGGCAGCTAGCCTGCTATGAAACAAAAAATACCAAAACCACCATTCAGTTCATTCCTACCACTTATTTTCGTGGCAGTTTTTGCGTTGTTCTGGCATCCGACCGCAAACCAGGCAACACCAACGAAACAACAACCTACAAGCACTCTGAAATCCATACCTGTCGCGTCGGACCACAAAACTGTAACCACTTCAGTAAAAACCACTCCACGCACCACGTCGGCCTCGCCACCTATAAAACCGAACAAGCTAGTCCGTAATGCCCCAAAACAAGCTGAAGTTGCAAAATCAGTAACGACACAATACGTGTATCGTATCTTTGGTACAACCAACGATCCCCTGGCGTCGTCCGATTGGACACTTACCACCGACAATGCACCGACGGCATGGGACACTGCAACGGGAAGTAGTAGCCAGACAATCGTAGCGGTGATTGACACGGGTTTTGCCCTAAACCACGAAGATTTAACAAACCAATGGTACCAAAACCCCGGCGAAACCGGCATGACACAGGTTGGCGATAGCTGCTGGACTGGCACACCACAAAACAAAGCAACAAATGGCTGTGATGACGACAATAACGGATACGTTGACGACTGGCGCGGATGGAACTTTGTCCATAGTGACAATAATCCACAAACTGGTCGCGATAATTCAACCGGCAACGGCGTCGCACACGGTACGGAAGTTGCCGGACTAGTAGGTGCTGCCGGCAACAACGGATTGGGCTCCACCGCTATAGATCAAAATGCTAAAATAATGCCACTGGCGGCACTAGATGACGACGGCATGGGCTACACGAGTGACATTGCCGCCGCTATACTATATGCCGTCGACAACGGCGCAAACGTGATTAACATGAGTCTCGGAACTTATTCTATCGACTCTGCCGTTGGGGCGGCCGTTGATTATGCCACCGCTCACAATGTTGCTTTGGTCGCCGCTGCCGGTAACTGCGGCGACGGTGCAGATGTTGATTGCCCTTCTCAACTTGGCGCCATTGGCTACCCAGCCGCTTATCCTGACGTCATCGCTGTTGGTGCCACCACGCAAGCCGGTGCCCGTGCTAGTTTTGGTAGTTACGGTAAAGAGCTCGACATCTCGGCCCCCGGTTATAATTTGCCCGTCTCAACGTCATGGTCACAAGCAAATCCAATAGCAAGATATGTCGGTGGTCTCTACGGCACGTCATTTTCGTCACCACAAGTAGCTAGTCTAATCGCACTTATCAAATCAATACGACCATCTACATCAATCGCCGATATCACAGCAATCATAGATGGTACGGCATCAAAACCTAGCGGTATGAATGGCTTACCCTATACCGAACAGTTCGGTCACGGCATTATTGATGCTGCCGCAGCACTAAACGTTGCCGAGGCTTTAAATGCTTCATCAAGCGCTCCAACGCTACTGCAAAGCGGAGGTCCAAAAACTGAACACATTTTAACAGCAAATTACACGGCAACCAGCGGTTGCGAAGCGACGTCAGGCGGTGCCTGTACTGTCGAATTTACTAACAGCGACGGCTACACTCGCTACCTACCCTATACCGTCCTGTCATCAAGCAACACTGGTTGGTCATGGAACACAAGCATGCTCGAAACAACCAACTGGGAAGTTCGAGCAAGAGACGGTGAGAACATCACAGACTCACCTTACGTTCTCATTAAAAAAGGTTAGTTCTATTACCTTAATAGGGCTTCGTTTTATGTATGTTATATTTATGCATAAGGAGAATCACGCATGATCAAATTTATATATACGGTATTTCTAGGTTTTATCATCACATTATTTGTGGGGCTCGGTGTGAGCACTTTCTATAGCGGTCCAGAAGAACCGCAATATCCAATAGATACTGCTGCGACCAAGGATGGTGAAATATCCTCGAAGCAAAGTGTAGCTCAGGCTCGATATGAAAAAGATTTTGACGTATACCAAACTAATTATCAACAATACAACCGCAACGTATCTATCATTACGCTTGTAGCGGCCGTGTTCCTACTGGCCCTTGGTTTGTTGTCTGAACATAAGAAAAGCGTCAATTCCGCAATTACCGACGGAATTGTTTTGAGTAGTGTTTTTACGCTCATCTATAGCATTATCCGTGGATTCGTATCAACAGATACTAAATTCACGTTTGTCGTCGTGACCGTCAGCGTGGCTATCGCCCTGTATCTTGGTCACCGCACCTTCACGCAACTCGGTACGCACAAAACAAAAGCATCAAAAAACTAATTAAAGAGACTTCGCAGCTTACTTTTCTTCGGCGTCTTTGATTGAAAGACTAAGGCGACCACGATCGTCGATACCGGTCAACTTAACCTTAACTATCTGACCTTCACGCAGAACGTCTTCGACTTTTTCAACACGCTCTTTTGAAAGCTGGCTAATATGCACCATGCCGTCAGTCCCAGGCATAATATTCACGAATGCACCGAAGTCTTTGATGGTTACAACTTTACCTTCATAAATCTTGCCGACTTCTGGCTCTTCAGTCAAACCGCGAATCCATTCAAGTGCTTTCTCGATACTAGCAGTGTCTGCTGCGGCAACGGTAATAAGTCCGTCATCCTTAATGTCAATCTCGGCACCAGTTTCTTTGGTAATCTTATTGATTACTTCACCACCCTTACCAATGACCGCACCAATCTTATCTGGATTAATCTTGATCTTCTCAATACGTGGAGCATACGGACTTAGTGCTTCTCGTGGCTGCGCAAGTGTTTCTAACATGTGCTCAAGTATGTGTGCGCGTCCTGGCTTGGATTTTTCCAAAGCTTGTCGCAAAATCTCAACGGGCAAACCGTGAACTTTCATGTCCATCTGAATCGCCGTAATGCCTTCGCTCGTACCTGTTACCTTGAAGTCCATATCGCCAGCAAAGTCCTCTGCGTCAGCAATATCGCTCAATACGTACGGTGTATCGCCGTCCATCATCAATCCCATAGCAATACCGCTTACAGGGCGCTTCAATGGCACACCAGCATCCATAAGTGCCAATACACTACTACACGTTGCCGCCATTGATGTAGAGCCATTCTGACTCATGATTTCGGTGACACTGCGAATAGTATATGGAAATTCTTCTTCAGTAGGAAGCATAGGTAGTACCGCGCGCTCCGCCAAGTAACCGTGACCAATCTCACGACGACCAGGTCCCATGAGGCGCTTTACTTCACCAACAGTATAGCCAGGTGCATTGTAGTGGTGCATATAACGACGCTCGAAGTCATTCTGCTCCATCGTATCAACCATTTGCGCGTAGCTAAGTGGTGCAAGAGTAACAATGTTCATACCCTGCGTGACGCCTCGAGTAAAAATGCTTGATCCGTGCGTACGAGGCAATACACCAACTTCGCTTGAAAGTGGTCGTATTTCATCAAGCTTACGACCGTCAGGTCGTGTATTAAGATCAACAATCCCTTTACGTACGTCTTCGTGCAAGGCTTTCGTGAACGCTTCATCATATTCATCACGCAACGCTTGATACTCATCTTCGCCAACCTTGTCAGACATAGCCTGGTGGTATTCCCAACGAAGGTTATTTACTAGTTCGTTGCGCTCCGGATATGGCATATGAAGTGCCTTGCCCAACTTACCGTCAGTCCATTCATTTGCTTGCTTTTGAATATCTTCGTTTGGCAATACAAGTGTGTATTCCTGCGCTACTGGCGCAACCTTTTTCGCTAATTCTTTTTGCAGCTCAATTGCTGGCTGATATTGTTCAAACGCCCATGCCAAGCCGTCTGCTACAACGTCCTCGGACACTTCATTCGCTCCAGCCTCTACCATAGTGATGCCACTCTCGATGCCAGCAACAACAAGATCAAGATCACTTGCTTCGCGCTCTTCTGGTGTTAGAAATGCCTTGAATTCGCCGTTCACGCGTCCGACGCGTATACCAGCAACCGGTCCGTCAAACGGCGTACCAGTTAGCATCAGCGCACTAGAAGCGGCAATCATAGCTACGCTATCCGGACGGAAGCTCGGATCCATAGACAAAACGCTAGCAACCACCTGTACTTCCTGACGATAACCCTTAGGGAACAATGGTCGAATTGGGCGGTCTATCAAGCGACCAATCAAGATAGCTTCGTCACTAGGGCGACCTTCGCGCTTAATAAAGCGACTACCGCTGATTTTGCCGGCTGCATAAAACTTTTCTTCGTAGTCGATTGATAGCGGGAAATAATCCAACACCACCGGGCGACTACCAACCATAGCTGTACCAAGCACAACGGTATCGCCATATGTTACCAACACGCTAGCTGTCGTGCGAAAACCAACACGATTAACCTCAAGTGTCAGCTCTTTGCCGGCAAGTTGCGTGCTTACTTTAATAATTTCCTTACCATGAGGATTAATGATACTCATTTTTACTCCTTACACACTCTTTCTTAGTGCGCGTAAGTAACGGGTACAGAAATTCGTAAATGAACCTCTCTATCCACCACCTACATCGCGTGAGTGATAGCTATACTATACTTGATTTGCCACTTCAGGTCTATGCAGCGGCAATTTCTTGTGAATTATAAATGCTCCATATCTCTTTAAAATCATCTTCGTCAAGATTTATTAATGAACGAACGTATTCTCGTTTGCCCAACTGACTCGCCTCATATAAATCGTTTATCTGCTCCTCGCTTAACGTTGCCACGAGTTGATCTCCATCTATCAAGACACGGCTACCGTTATCAAGCGCCTTAATATACGGTTTAATCTGTTCAGGTGGTAATGCTTTTATCAGTGTTGCGGCTTCAAACGGTGAATCTCGAAGAACATTATGCAATTTCATGCGGGCATCATCTGACACGTCGTCTGAGACCATGAGCTGGTCCGGAGTTTCCTCGTTAACAAATGCCCCTCCATATCCGTCGAGTACATATGTCGGTATCGGTCCATCCCAGCCCCTATCCTCTGCAGCTGCATTTCGTGCTCGTTTCGCCAATATTGTGTCTACCCCCTTAATGCTAGGGTCGGGATTTACGATAGTACGGCCCTTTGTGTTTTCAAGAAGGGCTGTGAAATATTCTTTATCGTCACCGTTACCTGAGTACCCTCTGGAAAGTAAACTATAGAGCATGCGTCCGGTTCGACCATTGCCGTCATCATAAGGGTGTATTGCATTCACAGCAAACGCCAACTCAAGCCCAGCGAGTTTAGGGTCTGCCATTTTCTGAGCACGTTCAAACGCCTCCTGCATTAAAACAGTACGGTCACTAGGAGCGGGCGGCTGATAACGAACTCCGTAACCAAGGTGTTCATTTCCCTCTTGTATATGACCACTCCCCTTCATACCTCTTTCAGAAACGGGAATTTTACGCGCCATACCGTTAAGCATGTCCGTCCATTTCGTAAATTCTTCAAAAGACAAGCTATCAAGAAACTCCTTAGACTTTTCTGGCGTCGTAAATACCTCTTCGGCATGAAGGCGCTCCATAATTCGCACCACATTGTGGTAATCTTTTTTATCTTCTTGAGACGACTGTTCCGTTACATATTCTGTCATGGTTTATTTTGCTTGTTTCTATATATATTTTTAGCATAAAAACTACCATAAGTCAATCTACGCTCATGCTATGCTGTACATATGTCTTTGCAACTACTTTGCTCTACGGTGAGTGACGGCTCAATGAAATCATTAAACGGCAATCAGTCAGCCGCACGACAAAATAGAATCGCCTTCCTTCAGCGACACCACATCAACCCGGAAGATACGACCCTCCACACACTAAGCTATGGCGGTAACAACTATCGAAGATATCTCACACTCGACAGCACCACCAAAGGTGACGGCATAATTCGTAACTCCACCATCGATGCTGATGCAGTCGTCGTGGCTGAGCCAAACCATGCCGTATTACTACCGCTTGGTGACTGTGTGGGTGCGGTGATTCATGATCCGACGCAAAACATCCTGATGATATCGCACTTAGGGCGACACAACCTGGAACAATACGGCGGCACAAAATGTATTCAATATCTCATCGATCAATACAAAGTTGATCCGTCCACTCTAATCGTTCAGCTCAGTCCGGCTGCTGGCGGAGAAAACTATCCGCTCCGCGCATTTAATGACCGAAGTATGTACGACGTCACCACCGAGCAGCTAACAACCGCGGGCGTTTTAACAGAAAACATCTTAACATCATCTACAGATACAACTACGCACTCAGACTATTACTCACACAGTGAGTACCTAAGGGGTAATAGAGATAAAGACGGTAGATTCGCCATCGTGGCTGTTATGAATTAACGCCACGACGGTAGCCACATATGCTGCTGTAAATCGCCCACGCTCATAGGCCAGCCATAACTAAGCGGCAAGAAATATACAAAGCCAAGCACGACAGCTATGGTGAGAATCCAATATGTTTGCTTTGCAACATCTACTCCATATTTTTTGCGTTGCCAGTCGAATATCTTCGCTAACATCACACAAGTCGCAAGAACACTGAAAATTAAAGCAAACAGATAATGATACAGGAACATCGGTCGTTCAATCAAAACAAAAGGCACAAAATTTAGTGCATATCCCGCCAGAAGAAAAGCAACTAATTTCCAACGCCGACCAAGCCATTTCGGCCGCACGAGCCATACAGCAAAAGCACTGATTACACCGAGAGCAGATAGCCACCAAACAATAGGATTACCCAGTAGGTATATATTGCCCTGCTGGCCATTCGACATCATTGCACCTTCCCAATAATATATAGGGCGAATTTCCAGCGGCCAACTATACCAACATGAAGCGTAAGGATGTGTGACATTTACAAGCGAGTTTTGTGCAGTATACATTTCGGCATTAAGTTCGACGAATTTATCCCAAAACGACATAGTTACGCCCGACCGATAGTATGTATTACCAATAAGCGTCGATTGAAATCGTTGAGACATAAATGCATCACCATCGCCACTGCGATTAAGTAACGTGAAATGAATTGCAAAACTTCCCATGTATATCGCAACGACAACTGAAATTACTGCTACAGCCTCAATCACTAATCGATGCCACTCAATCCGTCGCAAAATACCCTCGACAGCCCAAGTAACCGCAAGCAGTCCTGCCATCGCCAAACCAGTCCATTTCGTACTTACTAACATACCCAGGAACACTGCGGTCGCTAGTACCCACATCCACCTATATATTCCTTTACTTTTGCGCAACTGCAAGTAACAACTAAACGCACTAAAACCAAAAAGCAACAACAAGCTGTCCATGAGTACGAACCGTGACTCTACCAATAACGCATTGTCACACAGTACCAAAAGGGCGCCAAACAAAGCCATGCGTCGCCCAAGTCCAAGCTGTCTGATAATGACGTATACAAGCGGTATAAGCGCCGCTCCGGCCAGTGCCGGCAACAGACGCAACAATAAGCTACCTGGCGCTCCCGACAGCACCTGAGCTGATGAAAGGTGAAATAACGTACCTATACCTGCAAACAACAACTTCACAAATGGGGGGTGGATATCAAAAAAATAATGCCCATTCAAATAATTAGCCGCAAACTGACGGAAATAAACTTCATCAAAAACCACCGCATTCGGCTGACCAAGTTGCCAAAACCTAGTCACAAAAGCAATAACTGTCAGTACCCATGCTTCAGGATACGCAAATAGTTTGCCGTACCATTTCATGTACTCAGTCTAACAAAAAATCCGGCCCTGGGGCCGGATTTTATTATTTGCGGAGACCTAGTTGAGTGATCAGACTCTTGTAACCTAGGAAGTCTTTTTTCTCCAGATAAGCAAGTAGGCGCTTTCGGCGACCAACCATCTGAATTAAACCGCGACGAGCCATGTGGTCGTGCTTGTGAACACGAAGGTGTTCGGTAATTTCTTTGATACGAGCAGTCAAAACAGAAACCTGTACTTCGGCGCTGCCGACGTCTTGCTTGCTCTTCTGAACTGCCGTAATTGCTTTGGCTTTATTATCTGCTGTAATCATTAGTAGTGTATTGTAGCAACTTTTCACCGGTAATGCAAGGGTCTCTAATCAGTTATGCCTAGTTCCGCAAGCACTTGCGCCTGATTAACCTGCCACTCCGCGATTGCCGTACGCCTCAACTGAATACAATACGCTCCGGTCTCAAGAACGCTACCTATGTCCTCAGCCAAACTACGTATATACGTGCCACTACTGACGTGCGTGCGAATTTTTAGCTCAGGATAGTCATAATCTACCAGCTCTAAACTATGGACTGTGACTGTCCGTTCGGGCATATCTATCTCGCGGCCCTGCCGCGCGAGATTATATGCTCGCTGACCACCGATTTTAATTGCGCTATACATCGGTGGTGTCTGTTTGATTTCACCGATAAATTGCTTGATTGAATCATTAATTTCCTCAAGCGATGGTTGCCTGTCGCTTGTCTCTACGATTTCACCCTCCGGATCACCAGTGCTACTCGTCTGCCCCAAACGTATCGTTGCTTCGTAGACTTTATCGAGTTTTGAATATTTAGCCGCATTACGGCATTCCTTACCTACACAAAGTATCATCAAACCCGTTGCAAAGGGGTCTAACGTACCCGTATGCCCCACTTTAACCTTTTTGCCAGCTTGTTTACTTAGCACACGTCTCACTCGTGCAACTACGCCAAAACTAGTCATTCCAGCAGGTTTATCTATCAAAATAATTCCATCATCCATGCGCTCCAGTATACTAAAAGTATGAAAAAGATCTTATTTGGCATTTTTGCTCATCCAGATGACGAAGCATTTGGACCGGTTGCTACGCTTTTAAAAGAAGTTGCTAGTGGTACAGAGTTACACCTTATCACTCTCACCGCTGGTGAAAATGGCACTAATCCCGACGGCTTGGAAAACTTAGGAGAAACACGCCTGAACGAATGGCTAAAAGCCGGTGAACTAATTGGTGCATCTTCTATGAAACACCTCGGCTACGTTGATAACACTCTCAACAATCTGAATCACCTTGAGATAACTGAAAATATTATAAATATAGTAAATGACGTTATAGCGAATCGTAACGACATCGAAATAGAATTTATGTCTATGGACCTGAATGGGATTACCGGCCACATAGATCATATCGTTGCCGGACGTAGTGCGTGTCTTGCATTTTATCGTCTGCGCGAAAATGGTATACCCATGAAAAAAATTCGCCTCGCTTGTCTATCTAAAGAAGTTATCCCTGACTTAAACACATCATTCGTTCTCATGGAATCAGGTCGGTTAACAGACGAAATTGATGAAACAGTAGATGGACGAGAGTATGTTGATAAAATTCATGAGATCATGCGTTGTCACCATACACAACGCAACGACTACGAAACTATCGTAGGCCATAAAGGCGAAAGTCTAGGTATCGACCATTTTCTGGTCAAATCCTAAATAACTCGTTACCGTAATACTGATACGGATAGTATAAAAAGGATGGCAACATAGCCATCAAGAAATGTCGTAAAAATTTCTCAGCTAGCCTTGACCGGGAATTTTAAATATACCCGGCTCACTCGCTGAAGGTGCGGGCGGTGTCGAAGACGCGCTACTATCACCAAATACGTCTCCAGATACGGCTCCCGATGGCATAGTACCACTTTGACTACTAAACGCCTGCGGCGCCGGTGGCGGTGGTGGCAATGGCGGAACACTACCGTCTGAAGGTAACGGAGGTAGAGGTGGCAATGGCGGAAGTTCAGGTACTTCTAGATTTGTTGATTTACCCGCAGCGGTAGGATCAACGGCTGATGCGGAAGCTATTGCTGGTGATTGTGCTACTGTTGGTTCGAGAGTGGTCGAGGGTGGTGTTGCAAGCACGGCAGCTCCCTCAGATGTGCCCCCTCCTAGCCCAGACGGATTCACAGTTATACCTTCATGCGATGTTTGTGGCACATTAAATGGATTAACTACAGAATCTGAGTTGTTTTCAGTTTGAATACTGTTGATAGGTGGCGTCTCCTGTGGCAATACCACGTCGCTAGCATTGTGGCTGGTGGCTATTTCAGGCGGCGCCTGTTCCTTAGTCACTACGGGCGCCTGAGCAACAAGTTCTGGGACCACAGTTTCATCAGTGGCTAGCTGACTACCCGTATCTACCACCGGCTGTTCGGACTTTATAGGCTCAAACCCAGGCATGGCAGTATCTTTTGATGCCGACAAGGACTCGATACCAGTATCTGGCGTGTCGGACGCCTGCTCAAGCTCTTTTTCAATGTCTGCAAGTGTTGCATTCGCATTAGGTTGCGACACGCCCGCAAGCTGCCTCTCCAGTTCAATCTGATCATTGTCTTCTCTGGACATTTCTACCTTTGGTGCCTGTTCTTGCAAAGATTGTGCAGGTTCCTCTGCCTGTGTAGGTTCAATTACCTTTTCTTCTTTTTTGTCTAGAATCACATCTGTTCGTTCAGGTGCATCAGGTTCTTCTGATTGCGTAGGTTCAATGATTTTTTCTTCTTTTTTGTCTAGAATTTCATTGGTAATTTGTTCCTGGCCCTGTTCTTGAACTTGGCCCTGCCCCTGAGGGCTTGGTTGATCTTGATCGCGTTCTATAACTAGCTCAGTACTGTCCTTGACTTCGTTGTTTTCAACACTTTGATCTTGAGGTTCACTTTCCACGGGTCCGGGCGCGATATCGTGACCCTCCTCAAGTTTAGCTGCAATAAGTTGCTGATTCGCACCAACAGCCATCAATTGGGCGGCCATTGTCATTGCCCGCGAAGTCGTATGATCATTACTAAATCTGTCCGTAGCTGAAACGACACCTGTTAAAAGCGACGTTGCAATCTGCTCATCAAGCACCTTCTTATCATCACTAATTTTTTCAGACAACGCTACAATCATTTCCGAAAGACTACTGGATGTTGCGTCGTGCCAATCAACACCACCTAAATCACTTGCAGCCTCTCCTGAAGTAATAGTCATAACTTTCGCATCGTGCAAGATTTTACCGTGAGCATCAAGTGCTTTGTCTAAGTTATCCTGACTAGTAACGCCGAGAGCGATAACGAGCTCAACATTATAGTCACCCTGACTAAACTCCAGGTCAGCCTGAGACAGTGTTGTCTTGTAAGGGGTGATGAAAATCTTAACAACATCACCTTCAACTTTATAACGTAGATGATCCGCCTTTTCCTTGTCGAGCGCGATGATAAAGTCTCGCAAGCTATCGGCGGTACTTTCAAAAGTTTTAGCAGGCTCCAAAAAGTTTATCGCTGGTGGAATGGCGCCACTAAAGATAGCAGTGGCTCGTTTATCTAGCTTGTCGAGAAGCAACGTTAGACCTAGCGCTGCTGACAATCCATCAACCGACGGATCGGTACTCACCGTCACAAGAATATTACTCGTATTCTTGATGGCTTCGACTATCTGTTGTTGGGCGTTGTCCACAGTGATTCCTGCTTATCCGTTTTTCATGTTTGTTTCTACTTTGGTAGTTTGAGTTCACTATACCATGAGCAGAATCACTGCGTCAATAATTTGTTACCTCTTTACATTCCCCTGTTTTTACTCTATAATCTCTTTTTGATTGTAATAATAAACGTGTAAGAGGTAATGTTCCCTATGCCAATCATAAAATCAGCGATAAAACGAATGAAGCAGACGATTGTCCGCCGAGAGCGCAATGTCGGTATCAAGAAAGATATCAAGACTGCAACCAAGGCATTCAACGCCAAGCCTAGTGCTACCGCTCTTTCAAAGGCTCATAGCGAGCTAGACAAGGCTGTCAAGAAAGGCCTCATCAAGAAAAACACCGCAGCGCGCCGAAAAGCCGCTCTGTCTGCAAAAGCAAAAACTAGTGGTGTAAAACCTGTTGCAGCTACAAAGAAGGCTACATCAAAGCCAGCTGCGGTAAAGAAAGCTCCAGCAAAAGCAACTCCGGCAAAAAAAGCTCCAGCAAAGAAGCCAGTAGCCAAAAAAACGACGAAATAGTCGAAAATCAATACTGATATAAAAACGGCCTCATAATGAGGCTGTTTTTATAAGCGCCTCCTCTATAAGTAACCACGGATCGACAGTAGTAGACTTCATAGCTCCGTCAGCTTTGGCAAAAAAATCGGTAATCTTTCGCGTACCTGTCCTTCCTAACTTTTTAGCGTATGGAGCAAGTTTGCTAAGAGCATATGGATGCGCCCCTATATCTTTGGCAACTTCTGTAGTCGGCTTACTTGTAGAAGCGAGTGTCGCGAGTTGAAATACTTGCCCTGCAAGTAAACCAAAAGTCATATATGGATCCTGGTTCCGCTGTAATGTTTTGACCATATCGTGCACTTTCCTGTTATCGCCGCGAAGCCCTGCATCGAGCAAATTAAATACATTTTCAGAAGGATCAGCCTCTATAACAGATTCAATAACTTCACTATTTACCTCATCAAGAACAGCAAGTTTTTCCAAAGCATGGAACAATCGCCACTGATCCAATCCAACTCTTGCAACAAGTTGCTGTATATCCTTTTTGTTCAATACCACACCCTGATGCTTTGCTTCATTTAAAACCCACTTTTCAGCAGTCAAAATATCACGATCACCCCATACGACGAATTCCCGTACATCCGCTAACTTCTTTAAGTCCTTGTATGTTTTTGTCCTCTTGTCAGGCTTTGCCTCAACAAGCACCAAATGTACGTCGTCACTAACGCGCGACAACCAATTGGACATAACATCCCACAAAGATTTGTTTTCAGAAAGGTCATTAATGATAACAAGACGCTTATCGGCGAAGAGCGTGCCACCCTGTAATAAATCAGGCAGCCGTGAAAGTTCCACGCTAGAACCGTCAAGCCTCTCTGACACGCCATCAAAGGCAGCCTCAATATCTTTTAGAGCCCGCCTAATCTCAAAGCTGTTGTCTCCTGTCAAAAGTGTAATCACTGACACTATTTTATCACCTGACACTGCGGACAGATATGCGTACCACGGCCAGCAACACGCATTTTTATTATTATCTCCCCACAACGCGGACACGGCTTGCCTTCTTGGCGAAATGCTCGAGCAAAATCAATATAACTACCTTTTTTGCCCTCAGCATTCACGTAGTTACGATCGGTACTTCCTCCTTTTTCTATAGATAAGTTCATGACATACCGTAACTCCCTATATAAATCCACGAACTCACTTTTTGTCAGACTACCAACTAGACGTAGCGGGTGAATTTTTGCGCCCCACAACGACTCGTCGGCATATATATTTCCCACTCCCGCAACAACAGTCTGATCGAGTAGTGCTGCCTTAATTGATGATTTTGCACGACGCGCGAATCTTTCAGTGAACTGCGCCGCCGTAAAGTCAGCTTCAAGCGGTTCCGGCCCAACCTTTCGCATAAAATCAATATTTGGCACCTCAAGTGTCGGTATTAGTCGCACCCAGCCAAATTTACGCTGATCATTAAAATAAAGATGTGAGCCATCAGCAAACGTAAACGTCACCCGAGTTGATTTGTCGGGTAAATTTCCAACGAGCGAGTCATTCGGGTGCCCTGCACCAAACGACACATGCGTAGCACGAAATACTAGCTGACCAGTCATTTTCAAATGAATAACAAGCGTATACTCACTTGATAAATCTATGAGCAATACTTTTGCTCTACGACGTACATCTATAATTTTGGAGCCAATCAAAAACTTCTGCACATCAGCATCGGCATTAGGAAAACTTTTTGGAGTATCACACTCAACCGCAGTTACCCTACGATTAATAATTAATTCCAATAGTCCACGACGTACGGTTTCTACTTCTGGGAGCTCAGGCATTAATTATTTCCTCGATGGCGGCAATCGTATCGTGGGTATCCTGATGCCAAATAGCTTTCATACCAAGATTACGTGCGGAGGCACAGTAACCTTCAGAGTCGTCTACAAATACACATTCATTAAATTGCACACCTAGGCGGTCGATGATAGCCTGGTACATTGCGAGTTCAGGTTTAACGGCGCCCACTTGATACGACAATACTGTTGCGTCAAACAATTCGGTCTGCCTTGGTTCAAATAAATCACCCAGCCAATCACCGGCAGCATTGCTTAGCATACCAATCTTTACTCTTGGTTTCAGCGAATCTCGCATATACTCAAAAAGTAACGAATTAGGCGACGCACCACTTATGCGACGCCGCACTTCACTTTCATTAAGTTTCGACATTCGACTAATCTCAGTTATGAATTCGTCGTATTTTATAAAACCGGCGTTAACAGCCTTTTCCATGTCGCATGCGCGCTGTAGCTTTTCCGAATCACGTCCCCAAAGTTCCTCGCGCAAATGCTTCCAGCCATCAGCCGTCAATACGCCAAAACAGTCAAAAATAACAGCTTTTATCACGAATCTATTATACCTCAAGGGAAAGCCTCTCCACTTCGGCCACGCTAGCCTTACAAGGTTTAGCCGTCGCCGACCTAATTCAAGTACAGGTTAAGAAAACCCGATTTTGCTAAGAAGTTTGGAAAAGTCTGGTATCTGTAGCTGGAACAGATTACTAATTTGTCCCAAGTTCGCCTTTAGTGAACCGAGTGAACCGGAACATGTTGTCGTCCAGAGCTTTTGAATCGTGTTATCGCCCTGCCTTACTTCAAATTCATATAAATTACCCGAAGCGCATATACCTCGGGTATCGTTCGCAGCTCCTTTTAGTGGCATTCCCTCCATAAAATTCGCACGATTTAACGCATACACAAACTGAGTATACGCCTGTATATCGTTCTGCATCTGATCATTGTCAACCTCATTACCCAAATAGCCTACATGCGTTGTCATGTTACGCGCATCGGGGCTTATTGTGATGGTGTAGCTATGAAAATTTTCGCGAGCAACAATCGGACCGCGAACTGTCATGCGAACACTACGATCCGCCAGCGTACTAGTGAGTGCTTGCTTGCCTGTATTAACAGGTGATGATGTTTCAGGCGATGCGCCACCACCAAAAAGCGTACGTCCAAGTGAAACCAAGGCTGCTATAGCCAATACAACAATAATGAGTACCAATACAATTGGTACAAGCCTCTGGATTCCACTTCTATCCATACTAATATTTAATCATTTTTACAGTAAAATGTCAATGTACGCAAGCTCTAATTGTTACAATTCGCCCCAGTTTTTACCAATACCCACATCTACTTTGAGTTTAACTGGAAGCTCTGGCGCAATTGATTCCATTACTTTTACCAAAATATCTGAAATTTTTTCGGCATTTTCACTCGGACACTCTACGAGGATACTGTCGTGTACTTGTAAAATTTGTCGCCCTAAACCATCCAGCTTCTCTTCTAATTGATTCATCGCAAGCTTCATTAGATCGGCCTCGGTTCCTTGAATCGGCATATTCGCCGCTTGGCGATTAGCTGCTTCACGTACCATATAGTTACTACTGTTAACATCCGGCGTAGGGCGACGGCGACCATGATATGTCTCTACATAGCCGTCTGTTTTAGCCTTTTCAAGCGTTGAGTCGATGTATTTTCGTATCGGAGCCCGCAGCTCAAAATACTGGTCGATGTATTTTTTTGCATCAACGAAATTCATACCAGTCGCAGCCGAGAGTCCATGAGGACTCATACCATAGAGCACCCCAAAGTTAATGACTTTTGCATTCCGACGTTGAGCCTTTGTAACCTGATCCATAGGTATATTATTTGCAAGAGCAGCCGTCTTCGTATGGATATCAACGCCGCTATTAAAGTCACTTATCAGATCTTTATCGTCCGCCAAAGCCGCCGCAAGCCGTAGCTCGAATTGGCTGTAGTCAGCGCTAACAAGTACATTACCCTCCTCTGGTATAAATGCTTCTCGTATACGACGTCCTAAATCGGTTCGAACAGGAATATTTTGCAAATTCGGATCTGTACTGCTCAATCGACCCGTAGCGGCAACATCCTGATTGAATGTTGTGTGTACACGATCATGCTCGTCGGCCTGAGCTGGCAAGGTGTCGACATACGTATTTCTCAGCTTTGCTAATTCACGCGTTCGTTCAATCAATTCAATTATCGGGTGCTGTCCGCGAAGTTTGTCGAGCTCTTTTTGACCTGTACTGTAGGCAGTTTTGCCCTTTTTTATACCAGCAGTAGGTAACTGCAATTTAGTAAACAACACCTCTGAAAGCTGAGCTGGACTTCCAATATTAAATTCGTAGCCGGCCATTGTATACATTTCTTGTTCAAGCTTTGCATGCTCATCACTCAGTTCTTTGCTCATTTCGGCAAGTAGCTTTTTATCGATTTTTATACCACGCCGTTCAATTAAAAACAAAGTGTAGATGAGCGGAAAATCAAATTTATGCGCAATATCAGCAACTCGAGGTAACTCCTTGAAACTTTCCAACTGCCAATCGTATAGCTGCCAAAGCGTCGCCATACGCTCCAACTGCGTCTCAAGCTGGCCACCAATAAGCGAAGTCAGACTACGATCTCGACGCAACGGATCTACCAAAAATGCCGCTTGGCGGATATCGTGAATTTGCTCAAAATGAACGTCATCCACGCCGTAATCCGCCAAGTCATGATAAAGTTTCTTCACGTCGTAAGCTACAACAGTCGCTAATTCAAGTGTCCGCCATACACTTCTCGGAACCTCTTTAACTAGCATATGACAAACCGTATCTCTATTCATCGAAAGCCATAGCTCCTCATCAACGAGATCAATGGTTACAGCACCCGCAATCATGAGCTGTCTTGGCCACGGCTTCTCAACCATATCTACCGTCGATAGGTGGTTCACTGCTAATGCATGCGACGCAGAACCTTCATCCTGCATATGTTTTGGTAATCGCTTAGTAAGCGAATGGAATTCAAACTTCTCAAGTATGCTGGCGACCTTGGTAAGATTCGTGTTGTGTATGTCTGCAGCATCCCAATCAAGCACAATTGGCACATCAGTCCAAATACGACCAATCTCTTTACTCATATACGCCGACTCTTTGCCTGCAAGCAGCTTGGAGGCTATTGATGGCTTAATGTCTTCCAAATGCTCGTAAATACCATCGAGTGTCTTATACTCCTGAAGCAGCTGGATACCTGTTTTTTCTCCAATTCCTGGTACGCCAGGCAGGTTATCTGAAGAGTCACCTTTCAGCGACTTTAAGTCCAAAAACTGGTGTACATCGATGCCGTATTTTTTTTCAAAATATTCGACGTCAAATTCCTCAATGTTACTCAGTCCGTTCTTAAGTGCATATACTTTAGTATGTGGAGAAATTAGTTGCAGTGCATCCAAATCGCTCGTCAATAAACACGTTTCGATACCCTTTTCAGCTGCCTGCAAGCTAAACGCCCCCAATATATCATCTGCTTCGTAATCATCCAGCTCATATAGTGGCCAACCAAATGCATCAAGTAATTCATGTAGCAATGGTATCTGCTCATAAAAATCAGGCGGAGCTGGTTTACGACCAGCCTTGTATTCAGGATAAATTTCACGACGTTTACGTATATTAGTCTTGGGCTTGTCCCAGGCTACCGCCACATAGTCAGGCTCTAATTTTTTGATAAGTTCAATCGCCAAACTGGCAAATCCGAACACACCACCTGTAGGTGTGCCGTCACGCATGCTTAAACCTGACATGGCATAATAACCGCGATAAAACACTGATTTTCCGTCAATGACTGCCAGACGCTTCATAGTACCAGTATAGCCTACTCTCTGGTACAAGTAGTAGTCTTTGAGGCTATCGACGTATACGTCCTAAACGGCACGTGTTTCGTTCACTACCAACGACACTCGAATATTCGTAAGTAGATTCGTCTCTTCGTTGATTTAAGTAATTCCTATGCAGATTAGCCAAGCATAAACATAGGCATTTGACCCCTATTTGAGGTGAGCGTAGTATAAACAATATGACAAAGACGTTTCATGTAGCAATCATCCCTGACGGCAATCGCCGCTGGGCTCGTCAGCACGGCATTAAGGGGTACAAGGAGCTATATGATCGTGGCGTAGATAGCCTACTCGGCATTACGGAAGCTGCGTTTGAATATGGCATTACGCATCTGTCACTCTGGGGTAGTTCACACGCAAATATTGCCGATCGCTCGTCAGACTTCACTAATAATATCGATCGAGTATTTCGTGACAGTATTCACCGCTTCGCAGATCATCCCGTATTAGAAAAGTATGACGTCCGGATTAATGTCATTGGAGAGTGGCGCGATAGTCTGACTCAAAAAACCATAGACGCCATGGAGGACGCTATGGCAAAGACTGCGCATCGCAACGGTCGTGTACTAACACTTCTCATCGACTACAGTGGTACACGCGAACGCACGTTTGCCGTTCAGTCAATACTTACCAACCCCGAAAGCGACGTACAGACAGAGCAGCTACTTCGTTCACGTTCGTGGACTGGGCATCTACCCGACCTAGACCTTATTATCCGCACTGGAGCTTGGGAAGATCCCCACAATAGTGCCGGATTTATGAGCCTACTTTCCGATGAAGCACAGTACGCTTTTCCGGAATTACTATGGCCAGACTTTAATACCGAATATTTACATGACATTATCGACGACTTTCGTGGTCGTGAACGCCGTCGCGGTAAATAAAACAATTATGCTTATATGTTCAATTTTCTGATACAATTGGAATAATGTCAGAACAAAATGCAAAAATCATCGCATTCGTCGGCCTCGACGGATCCGGAAAATCAGCAGCCACAAGCTACCTTATAGAACGCGGATACCCTAAGGTTCATTTTGGTAGCGTCATTGTGAACGCACTAAATGACGAGGGGCTAGAGTTTACACTGGAAAACGAAAAAATGATGCGTGACAAATTACGCCAAAACGGTGAAGACCTTGTCGTACAGCGCATCGTTCAACAAATCAAAGATCTCATCAATGCCGGACAACGACGTATTATAGTTGACGGCATGGGCGGATGGGACGCATACCGAACATTAAAACATGAGTTTCCTGGCGAGCTAATAACTGTTTCGCTAACGCCATTCCGCAATATTCGCATGCGTCGTCTTGCCAACCGTACAGAACGGCCACTTTCCGAACATGAAGCTTATGAAAGAGATTTCGATGAAATCGAAAACCTCGGTAAGGGTGGCGTCATCGCAATTGCTGATTACTCTATCCTAAACAACAGCAGCCAAGAACAGCTTCACACGCAAATTGATGAACTGTTACGTTTTATCGACTTCTAGAGTTCAAACTCTTTTATCAGATAATCACGATAGGCATCTAGTGACAAAAAGTCATTCTCTATGACAACATCAACAAGTTCACGTACTGATTTCATATCGAGCGATCCCGAAGGAGCATCAGTCGGCGGATGCATCTCCCGATATTCATCAATTTTAAACTGTTCAAATGAAATCCGATCTTCATCGCGTCCACGGTTACTTTGCTGCAGCCGGTCATATCGCATACGCTGATCAGCATCAACCCACACCACTATTCCGTCACGTTCATGGACTCGTTTAACTTCGTCGGGATGACGAATACTAACAAGTGCCAGTCCTTTATGGTTTTTAGCATCCTTCTCAGCAAAGTAAACGTCCATAGCCTTGGTAAACATAATGCCGTTATCGCCGGATTCGTTTCGCCATTTTTTGCTTAATTCAGCTTGATTTTCGCGATTTACTGATTGGCCGGTACGTATCAGTTCTTCACGCAATAATTCGCTGACACTATGAAAGCTATATCCGCACCGTTCCTCAAGCAGCTTGCCAAGTTCATCCTTGCCTGCGCCGTTCGTACCCGAAATGCCTACGATTTGCGGTAGCTTCATTTAACTCAAGTACTCGTGTAGTTTTTTGGCGTCTTTATGCTTACGCAGTTTGGCCAATGCCTTTGCTTCAATTTGACGAATACGCTCACGTGTGACAGCAAATTCCTGTCCAACTTCTTCAAGTGTATGACTTTTGCCATTTTCTAGGCCAAAGCGCATTTTGATAATCTTTTGCTCACGATCTGAGAGTGTCGACAGTACGGCCTGAACCTGTTCTTTGAGCAACTGCTCGGTAGCAGAATCCTGCGGTGTTTTACCGTCTTCGTCTTCTATGAAGTCGCCAAGTACACTATCTTCGTCCTCACCGTCACGACCCACACCGGCGTCAAGCGATGTGATATCCTGCTTAATCTTGATGACATACTCAACTTTTTCCGGTTCCATTTCCAACTCTTTTGCAAGCTCTTCAATGGTCGGTTCACGATTAAGCTCCTGTGTCATGCGACGCTGAGTTCGCAGAAGTTTATTAATCGTCTCTACCATGTGTACAGGTATACGAATTGTACGAGCCTGGTCTGCGATAGCACGTGTAATCGCCTGGCGAATCCACCAAGTTGCGTAGGTACTGAATTTAAATCCCTTGTCTGGGTCAAACTTTTCTACAGCACGGAGCAAACCGGTATTACCCTCTTGAATTAGGTCCAAAAAGTCCAATCCGCGACCGCTGTAACGCTTTGCAATTGATACGACTAAACGCATGTTAGCTTCAGCCATTTTGTCCTTAGCCCTCTTATCGCCAGCCACAACCTTTTGGGCTAATTCCAGCTCTTCCTCTGAAGTTAACAATGGAATTTTACCGATTTCACGTAGGTAAAGTCGTACACTATCGTCGCTAATATCATCCAAATACTGACTGTTACTAAGTGCCTCATCATCAATTTCCTCTTCTTCGACAAGATCATCGAGCACTGGCTCCTCGATATCACTCAGGTCTTTAGACACAACTTCCGTATCGTTATCAGTAGTTTGATCGTCGGCTAGGTGCAAATCGTCATCATTATTTTCTGGCATCATTTCTCTCCTTTTATAAGTATGCTTAGTTGGCGCAAATAATCCCCTGCGGCAGCATCATCCCCCCGCTCCCTCGCGGCTGCCTCTTGCTGTATCAATTGTTCTTTTTTCGTTTTTTGGTAGTTTGCTTGCAACGATCGTAGAACGTCTGTAGCAGTGGCAACTCGATTCTCACTGCTCCAATCCACATTATCTACGTCGGGATGTAATAATAACATCGTAACATATTTTTCGTAGGCTTCCAAGCTTACCGGTATAGACTCTACCTTCTTCTTCTCGTTCTCAGCTAGATACGTTGCAACTGCCCGACGCTCCTTCCCGCGAAAAATCGAAGAGTCAATACCCGTAAATAAATCTTGTACCTGTATATCAACCAATGCAACAGCCAGTAATGTATCCTGTTTACGATCAGGCTCATCACGCGGTTCTTCAATGACTTGTTTTGTTTTTTTAATTGCCTTTTGTGTCTTTACCTCGTCTTTAACTGATGCAAGCTTGCGTATCAATGCATCACGCGTTGTATCAGTCATTTTAGCTATTTGGGAAAGATAGTGATCCTGTTCAACCGGATCGCTAAGCGCTCTAACGACATTCAAGGCCGCTGTCGTAAATGCTCTCTTGCCAGCTGCAGTATCTAGTTTTTCGCGCTCTGCAAACCGTGCAATTACCCAATCGACTACCGGTTGAGCTGTATTTATAGCGTCTTTCCATAATGCAACATCACGTTGAATAAGCTCATCTGGATCCTTGGCATCATTTGGTAAACTGATAATCGTCAATTCTACGCCCACCATCTGTGCAATGGGTATAGCGCGTTCTGTTGCCGCCAGACCAGCCTTGTCGGCGTCAAATGCCAAACGAATGTGTGGTGTCAAGCGACCAAGTGCTCGCAAGTGGTGTTCCGTCAAAGCAGTCCCAGCCGTCGCCACGACTTCACTAACTTCAACCTGATGACTACTGACTACATCTAAATTTCCTTCTACTACGACAACGTAGTCCGTTTTTCGAATAGCCTCCTTTGCCTGAGAAAATCCAAAAACATGACGACTTTTGTCGTATAAAAGTGTTTGTGGCGTATTTAGGTACTTCGGAGCTGAAGGATCATCATTAATTATTCGGCCCGTAAATCCAACAACTTGACCCGTACTGTCCATAAGCGACACCATCATACGTCCTCGAAACAAATCTCCGCCATATCGATTTGTTAGTCCGGCATCTGATAACTCTTGTGGGGTGAATCCCTTTTTCTTGAGAAAACTTGTCAGTGCATCCCCGCTATCCGGTGCATATCCTATCTTAAAATCCTGTACAACTTTTTTATTCAATCCTCGTTTTTTAAAGACATACTGCTGTGCATGTTCATTGCGTAGTAAGCTTTGCTGATAGTACGTGGCTGCCAATTCATTCGCAGCAAGAAGCCGTTTTTTACGCTTCGCTAAATCTTGCGATCCACTACTCTGATAAAGCGACAGGTCAACGCCTGCACGTCGAGCCAGAAGTTCAAGTGCCTGACGAAAATCCATCCCCTCAACTTCCATTACAAAACTAAATACGTCCCCACCCTTTCCAGAACTAAAATCATGCCAAATATGTTTGTCTGGACTGACATAAAAACTAGGTGTCTTTTCGCCTGAAAAAGGACTCAGTCCTTTGAAATTTCTACCTGAACGTTTCAGTGGAACATATTCACCAATAACATCCTCGATGTTAAGCCGAGATCGTACTTCCTCCTTGGCATCCTGCATGCCATTATTATAGCCCGAGGCTACCGTAATAGCCACCTCTGGGCTCTTTCATGTTTATCTCTATTATGCTTAAATGGATATACAATGGATCCAAACCAACAACCAAATCAAACACCGCCCCAGCCACCGGTACAGCCGGCGGCCCCTCAGCCGCTTACAGGCTATGATACACCTCAGCCGTTAGCGTACGATCCGAACTATCTTGATTCAATCGCACCGCCGCCACCAAGACCCTCGTTTTTTAGCGGTAGCTTCGGCAAAATATTCTTTGCGATGATTGGCGTTTTCGTACTCGCGGTTAGCCTAATTATCGCCTTCAGTGGCAACGATAACACGGCAGATCTCCAGCAGTTGGCGGTCCGATTAAACAATCTCTCTCTTACCGCGAAAAAGGTCCAGCCAAACCTAAAGAGCAACAACCTATCGACAGCTAATAGCACCTTTCAGGTTTGGATTACCGATAGTCAGCACCAATCAGTAACACTTCTGCAAGAAGCAGGTGTAAAAAAATCGCAATATGACAAAACGATGGTCGCAAGTGAAAAGACGTTATCTGATAATCTTAACGCAAAATTTGATGACGCTCGACTGAATGCGGTTTTAGACCGCGTTTACGCCAGCACGATGTCTTCCGAAACCGAAAAGTTAATTGTTCTGTTCAATGCCATGGGAAAAAACAGTAAAGCCAAAGCTATCCGTGATTACGCAAATAGCACCAGTGCAAACTTAGCGCTCATACATAAAAGTTTCAATTCCTATGTCGACGACGGAAATTAATAGAAAATTTACACTGTATCGCTAACTAGCTGATAACTATGGCGAGCAAGATCGAACACTTCTTCTTCGGTCAACTGACCACTGCAGATGATAGTGTTCCAGTGCTTCTTGTTCAAATGATACCCGGGCAACACACTTTCATATTTCTCTCGTAAGTGCTTAGCTAACAGCGGATCGCACTTCAAGCTAACACGCAGAGGAGTACTGTCCTCCGCTACAATTGCTACAATTTTTCCATCTGGCTTATCTCCGTATTTATAGACAGCCGTTCCTTCACCAAATGGATAGTCTAGCCACACTTTAGGGAACTGCAGTAGAAAATCTTCTATTTCTTTATGCTTCATACGCGTACTTTACCTAAATAATATTTTAATTCCATTATGCTGCCTCGTATGTCGTCGAGTGCACGATGCACCTCTGGTTTTGCAAACCTCTTGTTGTATTTACCATCAAATACAACCTTCCATGCACTAACATCCAGCATACGATAGTGTAGACGCTTGCTTAGATTGTTCCATTCACTATCAATAAACTTACGGTCTTGATGGATCGAATTTCCCGCAAGCAATACTGGCTTGTCGTCACTGAAATGCTCCGCAATAAATTCCAAAAGCATACCTTCAACAACACGAGCGTCTTTTGCACTATCAGAATTATTCTGCGCAATCAATGAGTCTCTTACCGTTGGAAACTTTTTCCAAAAATCTGGTGCATATTCGATTCGTTTAGCAAATAAGTCCGGCTCAACTCTTACCGCTGCATCAAACGTGGCAATTTCATTGAAATCCCAATCAGTTGCAATTACTGCAACCTCTAATATCCGGTCTTCAACCGGATCAAGACCTGTCATTTCCAGATCCATCCACAGCAGTCTCGCATGTTTTGTCATACGACCATTATACAGGCCTTTGCTATTTACCAGGATGGAATTTGAGGCTAAGAGAATTTATGCAGTAGCGTTGGTCCGTAGGCACGCCTAGGCCCTCTCCTTCAAAAACGTGTCCTAAATGACTATCGCAAGCTGCACACTTCACTTCAGTACGTCTCATACCGAGTGAATTATCTTCCGTTAATACAACGGTGCCTGGTATAGCGTCATAAAAACTCGGCCAACCACACTGCGCATCGAATTTCTTGTCACTTTCAAATAATTTCGTACCGCATGCCCCGCAGCTGTAAGTACCGACATCAAAAACGCTATCGTACTCTCCACTAAAGGCAGGTTCCGTGCCCTTTTCTCGAAGTACATGATACTGCTCAGGTGTCAGCTCATCTTGCCATTCACTTTCAGATCTATCAATCTTCATAAAACTATTATAATTCTTGTTTAGTCTTTTTTCTTGTCTATACGATCAAGTCCAGCCATGTGAACTAATACATATACGACAAAAATCGTTGCGACAAGTGTAATCAGAGAGGACAGCGCAGCGCCCCATAAAAGATCAGCTTTGCGTCCCCACAACTCGATATGCCAATAACTTGCCTCGAGTCTACCGTGTGATCCAACAATAAATCGTACAAGTGGCGTTATAAAGCTCTCAACAAGCGTCTTGATTGTCCCACTAGCGACGGTACCGATTGCAAGTCCGATTGCCATACCTACGATGCCTCGATCACGTATAAAATCAACGAAACTAACAGCCTGCCTATTAACACCTCTTACTACACGTTTATCTTTTGCCGCACGAGCTTTATTTGCGGCATGCCTTTTAGCTGCCGACACCATTTCTCGCTTACTTGGTTTATTGTTTGACATGGGATTTCTCCATTTTCTAATGATACCTGTATTGTATATGATTCTTTCAGACAGTAAAGGATGGCTGACTGCGCAAACTGGTATCAAGGAAGGTTATATTTACTGTGCTACATCTTCGCAGGCGCAGCAATACCTAATATCATCAAGCCAGCTTTCAGCGTGTCCGCATACAGCGCCACAAGACCAGCTCTATGTAATTCGTGCTCATCACCTACAACCTGATTCTTTTCATAATAACGATTAAATTCTTGCGCCAATTCAAATAAATAAGTACATATATGATGCGGCTCAAGAGATCGTGTAGCGACTTGTATGACTTCGTGATATTCACTCAGTTTTCGAATAAGTGGTCGATCTTCCTCGTTCACTTCCTTAGGATTCGTTATATTGCCTTCAATCTTCCCAAGTATACTTTTTGCTCTTGCGTAAGCATACTGTAAATAACTACCCGTATTACCCGTTAGACTAACGGCTTCGCTTACGTCAAATACAACATCGCCACCAATCTTTACTTTCAGAAACTGATACCTCAAAGCTCCCGCTATAATTTCGTCAGTAGGCTCACCTCCACGCTCTCTGATTGCCTCACGAAATTGATTAAACAACCACCCGATTTCAATAACATCACCATCACGACTACTCATCTTACCCGTAGCCAGCTTGACTAAGCCGGTCGCGATATTAGTTGTTACATCTTTTAACTCAGGAATACATAGCTCAGCGGCCGCTATCACACCCTTAAAATAATCTCGCTGCTCGCCACCGGTGACAATATAGCTTTTTTCCGCATGATACGCATTGTTTTTTAGCTGCATGAGACCTAAGTCACGTGCACCATAAAGTCCGCTGCCATTACCTGCCACAAAGGCATTATCGAATGACCCATATTCACTTCCCTTAAATATCAGTGCTCCGTCGGACTCTTGAAATACATCGGGGACATGTCTTTTGACCGTTTCAACTCCTACCGGATCCGCTTCACTTTCCAAAAAACGTCGCTCAATCGGCACATTACCAAGTTGCGCAACAATAGTGTCAATCTGCTCAAAGCTCCAAGCCTTGCATGTGTCATAAACCTGACTATATAGGTCCGATGTTGGTGCAAACGATTCCTGAGCAAGCTTATTAATCTCCGTTTTCGCTGATTCATCTTCTTTGTAAGCCTTCGATCCCTCCGCGTACATTCGTGACATAAACGTATTGCGGTCTTTCTCAGGAATTTGACTAAGCTTCGAAGAGTCGCCATCTACATAACGTAGCAAGCTGTACATACTTTTACCCACGTGAAGCCCAACATCCCCGTGGTAACTAACCCGATGGACTTGTGCTCCGTCGACAGCAAGAAGATTGGCAATTGTATCCGCCAAAATTGCATTAAATGCATGACCGATATGCATAGCTTTAAAAGGATTTGGATTATTCGTTTCGATAACAATATTCTGACCAGCCCGATTCGCAATCGGCTCATCACGCGTCAAATCCAAAAGAGCCTCTCCGCTTAAGCGGATATTTATAAATCCAGGACCTGCCACATTTACCTCTGTAAATTCGCCGCTTGCTCGTAACTTCTCAGCTATGCGCTCCGCAATCTCTCGTGGTGGTTTACTTAATTTACCTGCAAGCTGCAGGGCGACATTCGTAGCATAATCACCGAACTGTGGTTCAGGTCGCGACAATTGTACGCTTGTTTCAACACCGAATTCTTCTTGAATAAGCCGAGCAATTTTTGTATCCATTGCCCACTATTATACAAGATTTTAAGATTAGACGTCTGCTTCGAAGTCGAATTCTTGACCGAACTGCGCTTCTTCCTCTGCAGATCTGTATTCTTCCTCGAGAGTTTCACCGAGTACACCACCAGATACCGGGCTGGTACCTTTGACGTTCTTGAGTACATACCTTAATACACGGTTGTCGTCATGATAGTTTACTGGTTCGTTTGATTGGTCTTCCGACATGTTTGTATGTTTCCTTTACAGTTAAACTATAGCACTTACGCTTATTATTGTCAATAAATAGAAATGATCACACTGAAAATCACTATTTTAAGGCAGCTCTTATCAAACCGACAAACAGTGGATGCGGACGGTTAGGGCGTGACTTTAGCTCCGGATGAGCCTGAGTACCGACAAAGTACGGATGGTCAATTCCTTCGACAAACTCAACCAACTTGCCATCTGGTGATGTTCCGCTTATGATCAAACCACCCTTTTTGAGGTAATCTGCGAATGACTGATTAACCTCATATCGATGGCGATGGCGTTCAACGACGGTATTTTTTCCATATGTCTTCGCTACGACACTTGCTTTTACCAGTTTTGCCTCATAATTTCCAAGACGTAACGTACCTCCGGTCGACTCCTTACCCTCTTGTCCTTCCATGATATAAACAACGTTGTTTAAAGTTTTGGCATCAAATTCAGTACTGTTGGCGTCGTCAAGGCCAGCACGACGTGCTGCTGCTACTACAGCTAACTGTAAACCAAGACATAGTCCGAGATACGGTTTTTTATGCTTCAAGGCATATGTTGCCGCAGCGATTTTACCCGGAATACCTCGTCCACCAAAACCACCCGGCACCAAAAGCGCATCAACCTTCTGAAAGTCTCTGTATGTGGCCGTTTCGGCATTAATCCACTTTATATCTACTGCTACGTCATCATGCCACCCAGCGGCCTTGAGTGCTTCTAAAACAGAGATATACGTGTCCTCGTTGTCCATGTATTTCGCAACCAAACCTACAGTTACGGTTTTTTCGTGCTGCTTCTTTTGCGCCTGAACGATTTTCTTCCACTTGTTTAAGTTGGGTCTTGTTGTATCGCCAGTAAAACGACTCAATACGCCGTTAATACCACTTCCAGCAATCGATAGTGGCACCTCGAAAACTGTTGATGCATTAGGGAGTAAAATGACTGAATTTTCACTGACGCCACTAAACAAACTGATTTTTTTCGCCACACTTGCAGGAGCTGGCTCGTCAGTACGCACAATGACTACATCTGGAACAATGCCGAATCCACGCAAATCATTGAGAGCATTCTGCGCCGGCTTCGTTTTAAACTCCTTACTCGTGCCAATAAAGGGTACGTAAACAACATGAACATACAAACAATTTTCACGACCAACACGTGATGCAAATTCACGTATGGCTTCGATAAAACTAAGCCCCTCGTAATCACCGACGGTTCCGCCAATTTCCACTATGTGCATATCCGCTCCATCAGCCGCATCCTGTATTGCGTCCTGTATTGATCCCGTCAGATGTGGAACAAGTTGTACAGTTTTACCACCAAACTTTCCCGCTCTTTCGTCAGCGATAAGATTTTGTAGCAAACGACCAGCAAGAGTAGCATTTTTTTGTGTCAACTCTATGTCAAGAAATCGCTCATAATGGCCTAAATCCAAGTCCGTTTCGGCACCGTCTATTGTTACGAAGCATTCGCCATGTTCCGCCGGATTTAAAAGCCCCGCATCTACGTTGAGATACGGGTCACACTTTTGAATTGAAACTGTCATGCCTTTTGCCTGAAGAACGGCACCTATACTAGCCGCACTTATACCCTTGCCGACTCCGGACAAAACACCACCAGTAACAAATATAAATTTCTGATTTTTACCCACAGTTGAAGTCTCTCCCATGGGGTTTCATTGTACCACTTTGTATGGCGGTGTGCCAGACTAGCGACCGGCAGCGTAATTCAAGATATCAACAGCTAATTTCGGTATATTGCCAACACTTGGTATACCCGGAAGACCATCAGGCATCTGATACGCGAGGTGGTACTTATATAACGCAGGTGCAGCGCGTAGCAAAATATCTTGACGCTGAGCGGCGTTAATATTCATATCTTTCATTACTTCATACCAGCCCTCGTTACTATGGGCGGAAATAGTACTAAGACCACCTGAAATATTCGGATTTGCTGGGGTAGTTTGAGGTAGTTGAGTACTATCGATACCATTGGGGTGCGCGCCTTCACTCTGAACAGAACCGGCATCTGGATTGTTTCCATGTAGCCATGCCCCGAGGTAATGCCCACCAAAAGCGATAGCAGCCCCAGCAGCGGTGCTACCGAGCACGCGAACTAATCGTTTCTTCTGTTGTTCAGTGGTGTCTTCCTCAACTGCGTTTGTAATTGCCCAGACGGCGCGACCAATCTTAGATCCAACCAATTCCAATTCGTTCAATTTGACGAATTTTTCGCCATGTTGGTCCTGTGGATCCAATTTCATGTCAAGCGTGTTATTAATTCGTGATTTAACTACCTTTGATGATAACAATCCCTTGGTACGCTGAGCTCGCTCCTGGCGATGCTTTGTTTCGAATACGCTATATACCTTTGCACCAGTCCATACGCCAGCAGCACCAACGACTGCTAGTGAGCCACCAGTTGCAACCGTACCAACTGCAAATGCACCAGGTATAATGCCGTATGACAATACACGCCTACCCCATTTCTTCGCGCTAGAAGTCTCCGGCTCACCATTTTCTTTACGGCCTGCCATGAAGTTAATCGCCTTTCCAAGCAGTCGATTATTTTTGCCGTAGTTCATCGTAATGTTATTTGTCAGTTCATGAGCTAATTGAATTGTCCTCATGGCGATATGGTTGTCCATAGCCTCATATGAATCAAAATGGCCACCATTGATTTCTTGTGCTATACGCATTTGCGTAGCGGCTTCGTATCGTTGCTTAGCTAGCGTAAAATGTAGCGCCTGCTTGCCTACATTGGAATAGGAATTCATAAAATCAACACCCATCATACGCTTTTGACGCTTAGCGTATAGCTCGGCTAGCTCCATACGCTTTTCTTCCTGATATTCGCGCGCCTCACGAATATTTTCCGGCTCGATGCTTGCGCGCTCTTTCTTTTGATTAATGTGTGCCTTTAGCTGATCTTCGTTTAATTTCGCCTCAGCTATCAGATGGCTGAACACCTGTAGTTCTTCATCATTAAGAGGTTTGGACTCATCCTCACCAAGCCCGTCGAGCGTACGCGCATACAGTGCACTACTATCATCACCGTCAGGATTATTAAGCCACTCCGCAGCATCAAATTCTGCTTGTGGATTATGTCGAAGCAATGCCTCAAGATGACGAGCTACCTCTCGGAACTTACCCGCTGTGTATATCGGTCGTTCCATTGCTTCATCAGCGCCTGGAGTCATCTCATCACTTTGAGGTAACGCACCGTCTCTACCCCCGTCTTCATGAGGGGCTGCAATGATTTCTCTCCACTCTTCCGCAGAAGCGCGTGAATATGTTTCAACGGATTGCGACATATATACTCTTAAACTCCAATAATAGTAATATTTTACTAAATTATTGACAAAAAGTCAAGAGCTTGTGCTATTTCACTATCCGTTAATTATGTCTTTTGCGTTAGTGCCAGGTGTGTATATTTTAAGCGCTTCGTCTCTTTTCCACGCCTCTTGCAGCGGCGCTAAAATCTCCCAAGCACGTAGTACTTCGCTATTTGTAGCAAACAAACTTTTACGACTGTTTATCGCATCTACTAGCACCCGTTCGTACGCATCTGGTAAACGTGTATCGGGCGGATACATGTAGCTCAGTTTCTGATGCTCAAGTTCCTGATCGTAGCCTGGCTTTTTCGTAACAAGATCAATCTCTATACCTTCATTAGGCTGAATCTTAAAAATCAAAAAATCACTTTGATTTTCATTGATTCGTCGAAAGCGTACACGCACTTCAGTTTTTTTGCTGTCTAGCGCCTTTCCTGTAGTGAGTAGCAGTGGTACGCCATGCCACGTCGGATCATCTGACTGAAGTTCAAGAGTCACAAAGGTCTCCACCATACTTTGTAAATTGCTCACCTCTGCACGATACCCCTCATACTGAGCACGGTAACTCTTGGCAGGATCAACTGGCGCAACCGCTTCTAGCGCCGTCAAGCGTCGTTCTGGGAGGTTATCCCAATCCAGATCGTCTGGCAAAGGTGATAGAACCAGCGCCAAAAGCTGCATTAGATGACCCTGTACAATATCTCGAAGAGCACCTGTTTGTTCATAAAACGTCGCTCGGCCTTCAATACCAATTGACTCTAGTGCAAGCACCTCTATATTCTCAATGTATTGATTGTTCCATAAATGAGCGAAAATAGCGTTTCGCGCCCGAAAGGCGACGATATTTTGCGCCATCTCTTTGGCCAAAAAATGATCTATGCGATATATCTGCGATTCATGAAAATACTTTGCAGTATGATCAATCATTTCTTGAGCACTAACTAGATCTTTACCAAATGGTTTTTCAAGTAATAACTTGTTCTTTTGTCCATTTAAACCTGCTTGGCCTAGATTCTCTATAATATTCGCAACCGAATTTGGTGGAACTGAAAGATAAAACAGCACCTGCTCATCATCATCTGCATCTATATATTCGCGCAGTTTTGAATAATCAGCAGCATTCTCCAAGTCCATCTGATACAACGATGTCGTACCAGCCAATTGCTCGTGGTGCTCACCGAGTATCTCAAATTGCTCTACATGTCGTCTCGAAACGCCAATAATACGCAAGTCTTCACATTTGCCTGCATCAATAACATTAGTAAGCGCAGGTAGTAATTTACGTTGCGCAAGGTCACCGGTAATACCAAAGATAACGAGTGTTGATTTCATATATTTCTCATTATACGTTGCTTGCTTAAATTACAGTGAAAACTTGATATTTCTCAGAATTGCAATTGCGACGATCCAAAAACCTAACAACCAAGCAATCGCGAGAGGCATATAGATTGGCGACAATACATATGTAACACCTAGCCACATAAATACAAGCGGTATATATACGACAACTCGGTCAAATGAACGCATGGTTGGAAATAGCCAACGAACAACAAGCCAATAAAGAACAGAGGCGAGAAAACCGAACGGTATATATACCTGCGCCACGGCCGCGCCAAACAGCACACCAACCAAGACAACCGCAACAAGAGTTGTAACACGATCATTGACGCTAAAATTGCGCTCCGATTCATATGCATGCAGCTGCGAAGTAAGATCTTTATAGTCAACATACTCTATTTTTGCAGATGCAATACCGTCTAGTACGCTACTGTGCGCAGCATTTCTCCTCCTTACAATAATTATCGGCATATGCTTAGCGTAGGCAATGCCAGCCTCAATCAGTCTATCTCCCGAAGGGCGATTCGAAACATCAACAAGAATCGCATTACATGCAGTGATTTCATCGTCTACCCTACCCCAGAGCGACTGCTCGTCGTCAAATGTTTGTTTGTAGTTCTCAACATCGCGCACAAAACTAAAGTCAACCAACTTTGCCTCTCGAACGGCTTTACAAAGTGCCTCGACTTCTCCCTTATTATCCGTCCCCTCGAATCGAGATGCTACGTATATTTTCATAACAATAGTATATAGGACTTTCATAACCTCTATAAGGTTCCTTTTTGTTAAACATACTTCGGACTTTCCTATGAATATACAGGATCTAACTAAACAGCGTCAGCCATATAAGAGCAAAGTTCAACACGATAATTAACAGCGTTATAGTGCCTAATATATAGGTAGTAATTAGATGATTGACGCCTTCCTTCATAATGCGCCTGCTTGCCGTCACGAGAACCAACGGTATGAGCGCGAATGGTATACCAAAACTCAGCACGACCTGAGAAATAATGAGTGCAAACGTCGGATCAACACCAATCGCCACGATGAAAATCGCAGGTACGATCGTAACGAGACGTCGCCAGTGTAACGCGACCTTTTTGTGCAGCATACCCTCCATAATCACCGCACCAGCATGGCCGCCCACTGCAGTCGAAGCAAAGCCCGATACTAACAAACTAAGACCGAACAGTGCGCCTACCAGACTCGATAAATCCGTATTCAACACCTTATAAATTCCATCTAAAGTGTCTGTACCCGGCAGGCCGCGTAGTGCACTGGCAGCTAAGAGCAGCATGGAAATATTCACTCCACCGGCAATCACCATGGCAACGCCTACGTCCGCTTTGGTCACGCGCAACAAATGCTTCAGTTCATCGCCCCATTTTTTACCATGGCGATCTCTACTCATGGCCGAGTGTAGATAAACTACATGCGGCATAACTGTTGCTCCAAGCATTGCCGTCGCCAAAAGCAACATATCTGTGCCATGTAATTGCGGCACCATTCCCGCCAACAACCCACTCGTATCTGGCGGCCGCATAACCAGTCCAACGACAAATCCTAATGGAATCACCATAAGCAATCCCACCACAACTCGTTCAAATATCCTTTGACCCTGCGTGCTATAAATACGCAGTAGTAACATACTTATAATTCCGGTGATAACCGCGCCTACAAGCAGCGGTAAGCCGAATAAAATATTGAGTGCAATTGCTCCACCAACTACTTCGGCAATGTCAGTAGAAATCGCCACCAACTCGGCCTGAAACCAGTACGCAATCCGACTTTTGCGCCCTAATTTTTCTGCAATGACCTCAGGCAAACTTTTACCCGTTACTAACCCGACTTTTGCACTTAGATATTGAACCATCATGGCCATTAGGTTGGCCACTATTAACACCCATAGTAAAGAGTAGCCGTACTTAGCACCAGCACTAAAATTAGCTGCAAAGTTACCCGGATCGACATAAGCAACCGCTGCCACGAACGCGGGTCCAAGCAATGCCAAGACTCGTCGAACTCGTAGTACCATCACTTACCCACTTTCGTTCTATTAGCGATTAACGCGCTAGTTTCGTCGGGATTTTAGTCTTTTTTCGCGCCGTTTACTTCGTATGAAGTGTTCGTAGCCTCAAAGAAATTAACTAGCTGCAAGGTGTCGTTTGCCGTTGCCATCCATTTAGCCGGATTACCGACGTTATAGTGTGCATCAAACCCAAGCTCTTCCAGTCGACGGTCAGCCAAATACTTAACGTATTGGTTGATGTAGTCGCTGTTCAAACCTAAGATGCCGTTTGGCAATAAGTCTTTGTTGTATTGTTCTTCCATTTCAACACCGTCCAAAATCATCTGTTTGATTTCATCGGCAAACTCTTCAGTCTGCAAGTCTTCGTTTTCCTCAAGCACCGTTAAAATCAGGTTAATGCCAAACTTTAGATGCAATGATTCGTCGCGAACAACCCAGTCAATGAGCGTACCAAAGTTACGTAGCAAATTACGCTGACGGAAGCTGAGCGCAACCATAAAGCCACTGTAGAACCAGATGCCCTCAAGGATGATGTTGTACGCAATCATGTTGCGGATGAAGTCTTTTTTACCTTCGGTTGTGGTAATGTCGAGCGTTTCCTCGGTCATACGTTTGATGAATTTCGTCTCGAATTCTTCTTTTCGCGCCATACTCGGCGTCTCCACGTGCGCCGCGTATGATGCTTCGCGATCGATTGGGAAAGTCTCTAGGACATATTCAAAACTCATGCAGTGATTTGCCTCTTCCCACATTTGTTTTGCAAGATACAAGTGGCACTCTGCTGCGTTAACGTAAGGGTATACACCAAACGCCAGTGCCTTATTGACCAATAACTCATTTGGATTAAAGTAGCTCATCAAGAACGTTACTGCGTGCCGTTCTTCGTCGCTCATTTTCTTCCAGTCAGCTAAGTCCTGACCAAGCTGGACTTCATTTGGAAACCAAGTATTAGCAACCGCTTGATCGTACAAGTCCATCGCCCACTTATAGTGAACTGGTTTAAGTAGTAATCCGTCCTGGATACCAGTGCCGAGAATGCCTGCCATGATAACTCTGAAGTCCTTTCCTGATTAATTTAAACAGATGTGCCATAATGAACCAACCTTAAGCCTATTGGCAACCTTCACACATAGTAAGTTCAGCTGGATCAAGTGGTGCAGCAATAGTACCGTTTGCCTTAGCTTCTTCTTGAGCCTGATCCTGAGCAGCCCTCATAGCCGCGTCAATAGCGTCTAATTTCTGCTGCAGTGTCATGTTTTCTTCGATAATGTTTGATGCGTTCATTGCTTTTCCCCTTATACCCTTTTTACTTTATTTTCTTTGGTTTTTCGTTCTCATTTATCACCCGTCATATTTAGGCTCCTTCACCAACTGTTTGTTTTTTCGCGAAGCCAAAGCCTGTTTTGCGTGGGCCACTGCCTGATAACGTCTCGGCCTTGTTCACTTTCACGGTACTCTGTTCGGCGGTATGACGCGGTTTAACGTGTAGATAGTAAGTTGTTTTCAGTCCCTTCCTCCACGCTGTCGCGTATATCTTTTCGTACTCATCAATGTCACGAGTTTCCAAATACATGTTGCGGCTTATAGCCTGATCAACCCACTTCTGCGCCCTGGCGGCAACTTCGATAAATGCATAGGGACTTAGCTGGAAGCTTGTTTTGTAGACATCTTTAATGTGTTGCGGAATTGCCTCAATTTGCTGTACATCACCCTGTAAACGAAGTACGTCATCTTTTACCTGCTCCCAAATACCTAGGTTCTTTAGGTCATGAACCAAATTAGTGTTCACTTCTAGGAACTTACCGTTTAACGTCGCACGGCTAAAGATTTGTGCAAACTGCGGATCAATCCCAGGGGTCGTCCCAGATACATGCGCATTGTTTGCCGTAGGTGCAATAGCCATAAGAGTAGCATTGCGCATACCCTTTTTAACCTTTGGTCGTAGCTTCTCCCAGTCCAAACGTTTCTTCCGAGTGACATCAACTTTAACGTGACGATCGAGGTCGAGCGTATCAAGTGTATCTATTGGTAATATACCCTTACTCCAGCTACTACCTTTATAAGTCGGGTAACTACCGCGTTCTTTTGCCAAGTCGGCACTAGCATCGATGGCATGATAACTAATGAACTCACACAACTGATCGATCAAATCGTATGCTTCTTCTGATTCATAACTGTGACCTAATTTTTCCAACACATCAGAAAAGCCCATAATACCCAAGCCTACGGCACGATTCTGCAAGTTTGAGTGCATAGCCTGCTCAATCGGTGTATTAGTCAAATCACAAAGGTTGTCTAGCTGACGAATTGAAATCCGAACTGCCTTCTTTAGACGATCCCAGTCCCACGTTTTATCTTCTTTCAGGTGTACGGATAAATTGATACTCGACAAGTTACAGACGGCAGTATTGTCTTTGTCTTGTGGAAGTGTAATCTCAGTACACAAATTACTATGATGAATCGTACCGGTATTGTTGTTAAGTGCACGGACGTTCATGGTGTCCTTCCAGGTTAACCACGGATGACTGGTTGCTTGTAAGATGGTAAGAATCTGGCGGTATTGTTCGCGAGCATTAACCTTTGTAAAGTCACGAAGCTTACCTGCTTTCGCAAGTTTTACGTACTCGTTGTAACGCTTAGCAAATGCATCACCATAAAGCTCAACCAAATCCGGAGTCTCGGCAGGATCAAACAAATACCAATCTTGGTCTTTTTGTGCGCGACGCATAAACTCATCGCTCAAAATAACGGCCGTATTAGCGATACGTGTCCGTAGGTACGGATCACCAGAGTTTTGTTTCAAATCCAAAAACTGCGGGAAGTTCAAGTGCCAGTTTTCCATGAATATGGCAGCTGCACCCTGTTTTTTGCCTTTGCGACTGACTGCGAACAATGCCGTATCGAGCATCTTGATAAATGGAATAGGGCCCGTCGACTCGCTATTAGTCGTTTTGACCGGACTACCGGCTGCACGTAGTTTCGTAACGCCTATACCGATACCACCCGTGCCCTTAGCAATCCACATTGTGTCACGGATACCGCGAGCAATCGCTTCCATATCATCCTCGATATCGAACAAAAAGCAGTTAGAAAGCTGTGGAAACGAACCACCGGCATTGATACGAGTCGAGCCAGCAGGGTTGGCATCGAGCTTACTGATGTATTCATAGAATTCTAACGCCGTGGCTGTTGGGTCTTTTTCGAGCAGACTCAAGCCCATAGCTATGCGCATAGCAGAATATTGTGGCACTTCCATAGCCTCACCGCTGTTTTTACGCAGCGCATAGCGGTTACGACTAGTGATGACACCTAGGTAATGCATAAGGCCGTCTCGGGCTGGATCAAGCGCCGCCGCCAACTTCTTTAAATCGAAGGTCTTGCTACTCATACGTGGATCTAGTAGACCATCAGCAATGCCTTGCTTTAGATACTCCGGAAACTTCTTAACATGCAATTTACGCAGTTCGTCTGTATTCGCATAGCTGCCTAGCACCTTTCGATACACACTTCTCAACTGTAAACGCGCTGCAATAATGTCATAGTCTGGATCATCTTTGACATTCTGAAGCGCCGTATGTATGACGGCCTCGTTAAGCTGTTCGGTTGTAATACCGTCAAATAATGTCAATTGCAACTCTGTCGCGACTTGCACGACTTTTTGGATCTGGTCTTTTAGCCCCTCACTGGCTTCAACCAATGCCAGGTTGACCTGGTTGGCGTCAAATGGTTCGCGGGTGCCATCGCGTTTAACCACATGTATGCTCATATTCCCCCTTTATTAACCTCACATATCACTATGTAATACGCGTGGTGGAATGTTAGTTTTTATTAATTTTCCCTACACTTTACTTCCCGACTCCGGCGCGTCTCTCGTGCGCGTTTGGGGATGCAAGAAGAGGCCCAATCTAATTAGATTTGGCGGCGGTGTCTCTCCGTCTTGCAAAATGTGTATTTTTGTTGAACTACTACATATGTAGTGTCTACATAGCATTTTAGACCCTATATGTATGGTTTTCAAGCATTTTGTCTGTGTTTTTTTCACCACAAGCTTGATAACACCTTATAGTGTTGTAAATAATAAACATTACGCTATATGTGGTGTACGAATTTTGTTCTAAAGATATAATCGCGACCCCAATAACCACTTGATACCAAAAATTTACTGGATATCACTCAGCATAAGCGTTATTATGTAACTTAAATGAAAACGACTATTGAAATGGAGAAAGCTGCGAGGAAAACAAAGTTATGGGTTGTCCTTTTTGGCATCCTTAACCTCTTAATTTTAGCCGGTATATTAACTAGTTTATTGCTATTCTGGAAACCGTGGGACCCAACAATCACTACTGCTTCACGTAAAATTACCATCACTGGTAGCGCGACTGTTCAAGACGAGCCCGACCAGTTCAAATTCAACGTGTCCTACACCAAAAACTCAACCGACGAAATAACAAAGCTTAATGATCAGATTGTCGCAACTCTTAAGAACCTTGGCGTCAAAGACAGTCAAATTAAAAACAATGCGAGCAACTACGGGTCTACGGAAGTCTATTACACAGACAAGACTGCCGGCAAAAACGAAACAACCCTCAGCTTAACCATCACGGTCAACGATAAAAAAATTGCTCAAAAGATTCAAGACTACTTACTTACAACTAGTCCAGAAGGAAACATTACTCCGATTGCATCATTCAGCCCTGCAAAACGCAAGGAACTGGAAAATAAAGCTCGCGGCGCTGCAATAAAAGACGCTCGGACTAAAGCAAATCAAACAGTTAGTGGTTTGGGCGCCAAACTTGGCAAAGTACTTGAAGTTTCAGAAGGGACAAACACTGGCGGCTGCGATATCGGTGGTGTTGTTTGCCCCGTTACTTTGGAAGGCTCTGTATCATCATCTTCAACAGACGCTACCGCCAAAAAAAGCCCGAGCATCCAGGCAGGCACCGACGATTTAACATATAGCTTTACAGTCACATTTAGCTTGGAATAGCAGAGCAAATAAATTCATTGTATCGTCATTTTTTTATTAAGATTTAGACATCGTAACTACTCGCTAATGATAGTTATATAAATGATAAACTTAATACTTGATTATTTACATTTAGTAAAATTTATACTATAGTTCAGCCAGTTTTGATTGTGCCACTTTTCGGCGCAACTCGACTCGTCCCGTACCAATCCTGGTACGGAGATAACAGTTCGATTTCCTAGGAGTAGCAATGCATGAGTATCGCATGATCTACGTCATGAAGCGTATATTTGCACTCTTTGTCACAGTAATAATGGCCATAGCCATTGCCCCACGTGCAATTGCTGGACCGACTGTAGTCGGAGTTGACGGCACAATAGTGCAGTTACCTATCGACATATTAGAAGGTGCACTCGCACTTAACGACAACATGCTAACAAAACTACCAGGCTATCAAGAGGTGGTGGTTAAATATCCACAATCATTCGGCCTGTTCACCTTTAGCGCTATCGGCTATGACAAGTCGGTCGCTATCGGAAAAGCGGGTACAATTAATGCGATTAAACAAGCCCAGAACGGCGACCCATCAGTGCCAGTGAAGGTAGCCTGTCATTCGCAGGGATCAGACGTCTGCACACAAGCGAATGATCAACTACGAAACGATGGGTATAACCAGTCTAGTGTGACGTACTTTCTGGAAGGGAACGTTGACAACGCTTACCTTGGTATAAAGGTTTGGATTCCTCATATCGGGAAGAACGGAGTTTTCATTCCTGGTCCAGGCGTGACACTCGGCAATGCGACCCCCACGGCAGGAAGTGATGCACAGATTAATCAGGTGTCATACGAGTACGACGGCTTTGCCCGTACGCCAGAATACCCGATTAATCTGCTTGCCGATCTGAATGCAGTAGTAGGCACACTGCTCGAACATGGTTCATATAGTAAGGCAGACCCCTACGCGCCTAACAATATCGTCAGCACGACACCAGATGGCAAGATCACGAATATCATGATTCCTGTGAATGTAGTGCCCCTGTTGACAGTAGCAAAGTTTTTTGGCCTACCTCAGCAAATAGTGGACATCGTTAACCCCACGCTAAAGGCGATCATTGATACTGCCTATAGTCCAGTCCCAAACGGGCCTGGAACCTATCCGACTAAGGCTGTAACTGTCAAACTTTTTCCATCAAAAGAAAAGCTTCAGACAGACATCAAGAATGTTCAGCAAGGTTTGGCGGAGTCCAAAAACAAGTTGGCGGCATTGTTTAAGCCACCCATCCCCGCCATTACCACGTCGAAGTCATCATCTGGAGCACTCAACAAACCGACCTCGTCCGATTCGTCGAACACAAGGTCAGTCACTCAAGATGTAGCAGTTCAAGTGCAACAACCGAAGAGAAACGGATCATCGCCAACAAGGATTAATGGCCAGCATAGGCAAACTTCCTCAGTCAGGAGCACCAGTCCCGACACGGCGAAGCAAGCCAGCAATATTCACCCGTCGACGCCAAGTACTGTAAGTGCACGCGATAGACATAACGTCAAACGGAATGCCTCGCGCGGTTCAGGCAACAGATCGGTAAGAAATTCGAGTGGTAAATCCTAGAGTAAATCAGACTCGCTCCGTAATCCTACAATAGGTTAATAGTAGGATTACGGAGCTTTTTCATGCAATATCGCGGTTGCGCCAGTGAGTTGTCGCACAGTCCTGAGCCAAATCTGTAAAAATAAATAACGTCCAAATGGACGTTATTTATTTTGGCGGAGAGAACAGGATTCGAACCTGCGGTACCATTGCTGGCACACACGCTTTCCAAGCGTGCTCCTTCAACCACTCGGACACCTCTCCTCGTCGCAATAAGTTACTCTAAACATTTTAACAGACGACAACAAGAACAGCACCGGTCAACACTGTACAAATACAAGAAGGTTGTATAAATGACACGCGCTTACGGTTGCACATGCATCACATTGCTTTCTATAATAAAAACACCTATGGCAGCCGAACCCGTACCGCCAGTTATTGCTCTTGAGGGCCTTTCAAAAAGGTATGGACTTGGCGAGTCTGAACATACAGTGCTAGATGGGCTAGATTTAACTATTGAAAAGGGTGAATTTATTGCCATTATGGGGCCGAGTGGCTGTGGCAAAACGACACTGCTCAATATACTTGGTCTACTCGACCGTGCCGATGATGGCGATTACTATCTAGACAGCCGATCAGTTGACACGCTTTCAAACGGTCGTCGCGCACGTATTCGCAGTAGCCAAATTGGTTTCGTCTTTCAAAGTTTTAATCTTGTGCCTCGTTTAAATGTCATAGAAAATGTCGCCCTACCCCTAACTTATATGGGTATGCATAAAACCAAACGACTACAGCGAGCCAGCAAAATGCTCTCAACGTTTCATTTGTCGGAACGTGAATACTACATGCCGTGGCAATTGTCTGGTGGTCAAATGCAGCGCGTTGCAATTGCTCGCGCATTAGTCAACAAGCCATCGATTGTCTTAGCCGACGAGCCAACAGGCAACCTTGACAGTCGAAGCTCGCACGTCATCATGGAAGAACTGTCAGATATCCATCGCCGCGGCAATACTATCATCATGGTCACGCACAACCCCGACATCACTACATATGCGAGTCGAGTTATTCATATGCTCGACGGAAAAATTGCCAGTGACACAAAGATACCACGAATCAAAAAAACAAAATCTGAACCCAAGCGACCATTAGGCAAAAAGTCAAAAACGAAGAAAAAAACAACTACAAAATCCAAGAAAGGTTCAACTTAATGCGTTTGCTCGTCGCTAACCACATAGCCAATGCACTCGAATCGCTGCATTCAAATCGTCTCCGTACTGGGTTGACGGTTGTTGGCGTTACTATCGGTATAGCCAGTATTACAGTTATCTTATCCCTCAGTGCTGGTGCGACCAAAATCATTTCCGAACAAGTCGACCAGCTCGGTAATACAGTCGCTGTAATTCGTCCCAAATCATCAAACAGCGACACAAAAATTACCAATCTAACATCAACGCTAGCTGGTAACAGTATCACAAGCAGCCTAACTGAACACGACATGGACGCGATTCAAGCCATTAAGGGCATTGAAGCCGTAGCACCGATAATGCTCATCGGAGGTAGCGTAACGGCTAACGGAACTACCGCACATGACGCTTCCATAGTTGCCACGACAACTTCCCTCAAGGACGCTATTTCTCTACCACTTGAACAGGGCCAGTTTTTTGACAATACAACCAAAGACAACACCGCGGTCATAGGTAGCCAATTGTCGGTTGATTTGTTCGGCACCGAACAATCGCTTGGAAAAACATTTGACACACACGGCACGACATTCCGTGTCATTGGCATACTAAAGCGTCTCAATAATCCCGTAAACTACAATAATGTAGACTTCGATCATGCCGCCATCATAAATTTAAATAGCGGCAAAATCTTCAACCAAGGAGTAGCATCCATCCAACAAATCGACATTCGTGCCGCTTCAAGTCATATATTGCAATCCGTTTTATCGCAGGCCAACAAACTACTCATAATGAGTCATAAGGGAGAGAACGATTACATAATTCTCAGCGGTAAAGAACTCGCCCGACCAACAAACGAACTCTTCGCGGCCGTTGCTACGACCTTGACGACAGTCGCAGCCGTATCACTGATTGTTGGTGGCATCGGCATCATGAACATCATGCTGGTCGGCGTCACCGAGCGCACTCGTGAGATTGGCGTTCGCAAAGCGCTTGGAGCATCAAACGCTCACATTACATGGCAGTTTTTAATTGAAGCTCTCGTTATGAGTCTAGCGGGTGGATTCCTCGGCTACCTATTCGGCTACCTCATCGCCTTTGCAATCGCCCGCACCTTCCTTACATTCGACCCGGCATTCACCTGGACAGTCATAGCTTACGCTTACGGTGTATCTCTCGTGATCGGCTTGCTCTTTGGTCTATATCCAGCTATCCGAGCTGCTCGTAAAAACCCCATTGAAGCTCTACGCAATTATCAATAAATCTATGCTAGTTCTAGCTTAAGCTTCTCTACAAGATCGACTGGTGTCGGGTCAACGCCGTTCAGTATAGCCACGTAAATACTTGCGAAGTCAGCGAGGATACAGCCCCACAGCAATTGTCCGAGTACCGTTTCACCTGCCAATTGTACTGGTATTGCCTTTGGTCGGCGACCGCTAAGTAACTTATCTGTTATTTCGAAACGCTTCAATATGCGTTCATGTTCAAACGAGCTTTTGAGATCAAAAACAACAAACGGTTTGTCAACCGGGTGAGAAGCCCAGCCGATAAACTCATTATGATTTGTCTCTGGGTAAACATTCCAAAACGAAAGATTCTTAGCATTTTCATTCCAGCTTATTTTCCATTTATAAGCGACTGGGCCCGTTAGTCGTCCCCCGTAAAATACCGGCGTCTTACCTACTGCAAGAAGCGCTAACTGTTTAGCATAATTCTTGTCTGTCGGTACATCCGATGTCCATTTCTCTGATTCAGATTTCAACCACTGAGAAACAGTAGTAATCTCGTCTAACATTTCGTCAGAAATAATCCAAAAATGCTTTAATAATTCGCCAAGTGCACGCAAATTAAAAAGCATTGCCATGCGTGGTTGCAAACCTGCTGGAATTTGAATGCGCGTGATATGTTCTGCCGCTGCAATCTCAATTAACTTACCGCCAGCTGCCAGAATGGCAACTTGAGCGCCGCGTTCACGCGCCTGCGCCAGGCAAGCGACTGTTTCTTCTGTATTACCAGAATAGCTGCTCGCGATAACAAGCGTTGATTCGTCTACATATGTTGGTAACTCATATTCTCGCACAATCTCAAACGGAATCTTTAGTTTTTCTTCCAGCCATGCTTTTGCAAGAAGTGCTGCAAGCGCACTGCCACCCATACCTGCGACAACTACTTTTGTCAGCTGTCTGCCATCATGTTCGGCGTCGGCAATTTCAGCAGCGAACTGCACCTGCTCCCACTGCTTTGCGGCGATACCAAGAGCATTCTCGGAATCCCGTTGTTTTAATACATTCATATCATCTAACATATGTCGATTTCTCCTGTTGCGAGGTTCACTATATCTATGATACACTCTTTACTGATAAACCGTAAGCATATTATTGAGGTGGGCATGACTGAGGGATCAGACGAACAAGATCTAGTAAAGGCACTCGATAGCGTCGCAGACGCTGCAGCGAGCGTAGGGGGTGTACCCGCATCGAGTACAGCAACAGCTACACTTAATTCACCTGTGCCCGCTACGTCAGGTCCTGTAGATTCGCCTTTTCCATCTATATTCCCCGAATCATCAACTCAATCACAGCTATCACCTTCTGTTACGTTAAATCCACCTACTCCAGGTCCACTTCTCGACACAAACGAAACAACAGCATCCACGGCTCCTACACTTCCTCCAGACACTTTCGGACCCGTCAACCCAACTGTTCCTGAGGCTCCCGCTACACCGGAGCAAACCCCTACACCTGCCGTGTCTACTGAAGCATTTGAGCCTATTGTGCCCACTTTACCTCCTGAGCCTACTGCTTTAGACACCTCCGCTGAGCCGGTAATACCAGCCGTGCCGGAAACAACCGAATCGTCAGATACTATAACACCTGTCGCCTCAACACAGTCCGAATCATCAGATGCTATCGCTCCAGTTGTTTCAACACCACCTGAATCTGAAAAACCAGCAGAAGACAATGGACCGCTCGCCTCCATAAAAAAGGATGTTTTGGTTGAGCTACGCCCGCTAGTCGACAAGTTGAGTGTATCACCAGAAGAAAAATTTGATACTTTACTTTTGCTCATCCGTAGCACAGACGACTCCACCTTGATAGAGCCAGCACACGAAGCAGCCAAAGCGATTACAGATGAGACGCGACGCGCGGAGGCGCTTCTCGATATAGTCAAAGAAATCGACTATTTAACTCGTCAAAAATCTGACGAATCCTAAAGTTCTATGAATAATAAAATACCTCCGCTCGGAGGTATTTTATTATTGAATACATTATTTATCTTTAAATTTTTCGCTATCGTCCTTCATGTCCGAGTCGACGTCTAGAAGTGACGGACCAGTAGAAGTATGCACTCGTGCATTATGTAAGGCGCTCTCTAAGTCGCGTCGACTTCTGAAATAGTAGACGACACCGAGTGTTATAGCGGCTACACCGACAAGACCAGCAACAACTTCAACAGGGCCGGTTGTTGGCAGCGCAGCACAAGTACCCGAGACGGTTACGACCGCACTATCCTGACGATTTCCGTTATCCGTTTCTACAGAGGCGGTATTTTTTAGTATCGAACAAGGATCTGCATCAACACGTGCTTCGAATGATAAGTAAGCACTTCCACCAGGTGCATAGTTTCCAATATCAATCCCTCCGTTTGCAATACCATTACCGACGATTGCTCCGTTAGGATTTGTATCGTCATAAAGTTTCGTCTTGCCCGGTAGATACGTCAACCCGACTGGTAATATATCTTTGAGTTTTACGTCTAGTTGATTAATCGTACCAGTATTCTCATAGCTCAAAAGATATTCAACAGTTGAGCTTTTTTTCACAGTCACACTATCATGCCACCCGGTAGTACCGGCCTGACGAACCTCCTTTTTAAACGTAAAGTTCGGTTGTACTGCCTTAAATGCAAACGTTATCCAACCAGAGTATTGATCGCAACCCGGTAAATCACCGTTCAAACTATCAAAGCCAAGCGGTTTACCACTGCTACTAAATAGTGCTGTATCACCGAGAGACGTACCGTTCGTCATGCCCTTATTATGTATAACTGCGGTGCCCGGCACATAGCGCAGCGATATATCTGTTGCCGTTTGATTCTGCATAGTGAAATAGTCAAACACCATTTTTGGATTTGCATTACTAGCTCCAATAAAAGCCTCTGCTTCGGTACCGGTTGCGTGAGCTTTAACTACAGCAGGCAGCTCAACCCTAGCATAAGCTCCATGCGCAATACCAACGCCACTTTGATTCAAGCTACTCGATGCATTATTGTGGTAAAAAATCATCGCTTCATATTCTTTACCCGGAACTAAATTAGCGTCTTGTTCAAATGTTTTATTGTCAGTAAGGTTTCGTACTCTAAAGAAATTACGTTCGTCTCCGTATGTCGGATCGTCTGTAATCGAATCAAAGGTAACGTATGTAGCTGGTTGCGCCTGAGTAAATGTTGGGCGATCCGGACCATAGGCAAATACCGCCACTGGAATCACCACTATCGACACGAAAGACATCACAATAAAAGCAATAGAACGAACAGTATTTTTTTGACTGAAAAGGTTGGTTATCTGACGCATAGTTCTTCCTTTTTTGTGTTTATTTTTATGTCTTATTTTGGCTTCTTTGCCGCACCATGGAGTACAGACGAACTAGGCGCCTCACTGGGGCCGCTTGTATGTAGCTGGCTTGAAGTCGTACCCGCTACACGATTTGCATTTGGTGCGTTCAACGGACTCGTAATAGTCTCAGTTCTCGTTACGCCATTCGGGCTGATTGCAGTCGACGTGCTTTTCACAGGAGCAGGCACCGTCTCAAGATTATCGACAGGTAATGGATGCACGGCAGGCGGACCCGCCTCAACCCCCTTACTAATTAACGGTGGCGGAGGTGGCGGAGGCGGTGGCGTCACTTCAGGTGGCGGAGGTGGCGGTGGCGTCACTTCAGGTGGCGGAGGTGGCGGTGGCGTCACTTCAGGTGGCGGAGGTGGCGGTGGCGTCACTTCAGGTGGCGGAGGTGGCGGTGGCGTCACTTCAGGCGGTGGCGCTTGAGGTGGTGGTGACGAAGGCGGTGCTACTTCCGGTGGAGGCGCAACTTGCGGAGAATAGTGCACAGGCGGAGCATTATAAACTGGTACATACGTACTTCGTGGAGCGACTGGTGCCGGCGCATAATGCGGATGCGGAACCTGAGTTGCAATTTGGTTACAACCGACTTCTACGATAATCGTCTTGCCACCAACGTGCCACTGCACAGCTTTGACACCACTATAATTTACTTCGTTGTCGTAGAATACTTGCCCTTTATGCGTACCAAAGATAATGGCGTTGTTCATTTGGTTACTGCCCCACGAAGAATATCCAGGATCCAACGTCACATGGTCGCCAAGCGAACCATTGTTCATGGCGTCAACTAATTCATGCGTAACTTTGAAGCGGACATCCGGATGAGACTGTAGGTAATCAGCGAATTCATTTACCTTAGTATTGTAATCGTTGAGCGTCATTATATTACGCAACGCCTCTGGGCTAGGTTTTACAGGAGCGCCGCCCATACCAAGCTCAGACAAGTAAGCCGCAGTCATATGAGGATCGCTACGGAACATATCTTCAATATTTTTTAATGCCGCACCTTTATCACCATTCAAAAGTGCCAAATTTGCAGCATCAAAATCATTAATATGGTTCTTGTTCGGTAGCATTGCAGTGCTCTGACTGTTGAAGTATTGATCAATGATTGATTTTTCTGGTGCCTTACCTGGCAAAGGGACTCCTGAGCCATTCCCTGGACGATTATTCACGTCAACGCCGGATCCACCAAACAAATGAGGAGCTACTTCTCGATACGCCACATACGCTCCAACAGCCGCAGCGCCCAGGCCAACCAATTTGGCTATAGATTTACGTCGTTCGTGCTTATCGTACTTCTCAAGTTTTTTTTCTATTTCTTCGTCGCTAAAACCCTTATCTACAAGATCCTGTTCAAAGCGTGATCGTTTTTGCCAACGCTTTTCAGACTTCTTTTCACGCCATTCGGACAATTTACCCATGCCCATCATTACACGTGCGCTTGAATTCAACTTTACATGCTCGGACTTGCTTTCGGAATTTTCAGATGATTCCTCGCTTTTATTAAAAATATTTATCACTCGTTCACGAAGACTGTCGTCTTCATTTATGATAGAGCCCATATTTTTTTGCTTCATTACAGCTATAACATTCCAGATAGCCTCGGCATTATTACCACGACCACATATTCGATCCCACATCTTTTCGGGTATTGCATCGACGGCATTGGCTCCAATGGCCTTGTCGAATATATGGCTTATAATCTCTTCGCGGTCTTCGTTTTCATACTCCTTTATTTCCTCAGGAGTTAAATACTTGGCAAACTCCATAACAGTCGTCTGCTCCGACTCTGGTGACGAGACATTTTGACTCTCAACTACATCAGGAGAATCCTGATTATAATCCTCATGCCGCTTACCCTCTGGTACGCTGTCGTGTGATTGTGACGGCTCACCTTCGCTCATATGGTTGTAGAAATCCTGCAGTTATTATATTTGTTTTAGAGCTTTTGTAGCTTGATACTAGCATAAACACTATAAAGCGTCAATCAGTGGTGTCAATCTGAAATTTTTGCCATAAAAATACTCCGCATAGAGGCGGAGTATTTTAGCTTGCACTTTATTGTGCCGGAGGAACTGGTCCAACTGGTGGCTTTGATTCTTCAACTGACGGCTCAGCTGTTGGAGTTACCGAGGTGTCGCCCTCACTAACTACAGGAGACGCCTCTACAGGAGATGACTCTACACTTGATGCTTGTTCTACTGACACACTTGGAGCACCAACTTCCGTGGAACCATCACTAGGTACGTCCGCTTGAACATCATCTAGCTGCGGCTCTGGAGTTAATGATTCATGTGCTGGCGGCACGACGGGTCCTGCTGCCTCTTTTTTCTTGCCTCCTCCAAATAGTCGAGCAAAGAAGCCTTTTTTTGGCTCTTGGGGTGCAGGTGTGTTGTTTTCTACTGGTGGCATAGTTTTCCTTTTTTTACTATTTCTTAAACATTAGCGGATTTATTGAAAACTGTCAAATCACAACTTAGGATAACCATTCAATTAGATTGTCGGGGTAGATTAACTGTGCTTCTACGTCCGGGTATGTATCACTAAAGAATTTCGGTGTAATAAGTTTTTTATTTGTATACGAAAAATCGTGCGCGGTATATTTATTATCCTTTGCTTCGATAAGATCGAGTTCACTTCCCAGAGACCGCCAATAGTAGCGCTGTACACGTTCATCTCGCTCCTGCCAAAATTTTATACGCTCATTCATACAAAAGTTTTCCCATAACGCATCACGGTCGGCACGTAAGTCAAGCGGTTGCAATGACTGAATCAAGGCGTTTCTAATGCCAAGATCATAAAAATACACCTTTCGCTTCCGATTACTCAAATTACCCTGTATGCTCCCGGTAAGTGCCGGTAATCGATAGACGACAAACGCCATTTCGAGTAACGTTATGTAGCGTTCAATCGTTTCTACTTTTACACCAAACATTACACCAAGCTCGTGGTACGAAACCTCCTGACCTATATGCAAAGCTAGTGCCTGTAGCAGCCGTGGCAAAAGTTGTCTTTGGCGTAACTCTACCAGCTCTAAGCTGTCTTTATATACATAGTTGTTTGCCAGTGCCACGATCTCCTCGTCAGCACGACTATCATCGGTCAATACAATACCAGGGTAACTTCCAAGCCGAAGCAACCGTGGCAGTAATGTCTGTAGCTGCAAATCGCTATAACCAAAATATTTTTTTATCTCAATAAGTGAAAGTGGTGCCAACATAAATTCATACGCACGGCCGGTTAACGGTTCCTTCACCTTGCCTGCTAGATCAAAGGAAGAACTTCCAGTCGCAATGATGTCGAGTTCAGGGTGCGTGTCTATAAGTAGCTTTAGTGTGAGACCAATATTCTCAACCCTCTGCGCTTCATCTATAACAATACGCTTTGCCTGACCTATCACCCGTTCAAGTGCAGCCAAACTTGTCGGCTTCATAGCATCCGCCGTCACCATTTCGTCGCAATTTAGGTACAATCGCTCACTTTCTGGCACTTCTTCGAGTAATTGCCTTGCGACTGTCGTCTTTCCAACCCTTCGTGGGCCATACAAAACAATAACCCGCCCTCGTCCCAGATGGGATCGAATGAGCGGGACTATTGTTCTTTCTATCATACTGGAAATAATAGCATAAGTTATTTCCAGTAGACTAGAGTTTTTGGCTAATTATTGACTAGAAGCCCATACCGCCTGGCATACCACCAGCAGGTGCCGCCGGAGCTGGCGGTTCAGGAATTTCTACTACCAATGCACCCATGGTAACGGCCGTTGCTGCAATTGAAACCGCACTGAGCACAGCCTCTTTTGTGACACGGACCGGGTCTATAACACCAGCTTTTTTAACATCAATCAGCTTCGTACTCGGGTTGTTTACATCAACACCCATTCCAGGCTTTGCCGCCTCTACCTGCGCCAGAAGTGCTTCACTGTTCAGTCCTGCGTTTGCTGTAATTAACGTAAATGGTATGCGCAGCGCCTGCTTCAAAATCTGCCGGCCGGCATTGATACTATCCGTACCATCAGCCACTATACTTGCAGCCAAATTTACCAACGTTACGCCTCCACCGGCGACTATTCCTTCACTCAACGCAGCCTTTGTTGCAGCCACGGCATCGTCTACACGAAATTTCTTTTCGTCAATCTCGGTCTCAGTTGCTCCGCCGACTTTAATGACCGCAACCTTTCCGCTTAATGCAGCGGCTCGTTTTTCAAGCTGTTCTTTATCGTATTCGCTATTTGCATTTTCAGCTTGTGCAATCATCTGAGTGATTCGTGCCTTTACAGCACTAAGCTTACCGCTGCCCTCAACAATTGTCGTACTGTCTTTACCGACGATAACTTTTCGAGCACTACCCACAACATCTAACTCTACGTTTTCAAACGTCAGTCCTTGGTCTTCCGATATGACAGTCGCTCCTGTCAAAACAGCAATATCTTGTAATTTGTCTTTGCGGCGATCACCGAAATCAGGTGCTTTTACGGCCACGGTATTCAATACACCCTTGAGCTTATTCAGAATCAATACGCTCAGTGCCTCGCCTTCGACCTCATCGGCAATCAAGACAACGTCTTTTTTGCCAGCCTGAGCAAGCTTCTCAATTAGCGGAAGGATTTCCTGAACGCTACTAATTTTTTTGTCAGTGATTACAACTGCCGGTTTTTCATACACAGCCTCTTGACGACTCGCATCCGTTACAAAGAATGGCGAAGACCAGCCTCGATCGAGGCTAAATCCTTCAACCACTTCGGCTTCAAGCTCAAGCCCTTGACCCGCCTCGACAGTTACAACAGCGTCTTTACCAACTTTTTCTATAACGCCAGCAATCTTATTTCCAATTTCACTATCACCAGCGCTAATAGTTGCAACGTCTGCCACGCGTGCTGTCTTGCCTTCAATACTCTCGGCAAGTTTATCAAGCTGTTTTACGACTTCGTCGCCAGCCGCCTCTATGCCTTTTCGGAGCTCCATAGGATTATGACCTGCTGCAATCATTCGATTAGCCTGCTCCAAAATATTATATGTAAGAACAGTCACGGTAGTCGTACCGTCTCCGGCGTCTTTATTTAGCTTGCTCGCAGCCTGCTTAATCAATTCCGCACCTGTCTTATATCCCAACGTTTCATCGTCTTCCGGCAAATCAATCGCCTCGGCAACCGTTACACCGTCGTGCGTTACCGTCGGACCACCATAGCCCTTGGCAATGACAACATTACGTCCTTTTGGACCATACGTTACCTTCACTGCATCATATAGTGCCTTCGCCCCACCAAGCACTCGCGCTCGAGCATCATCATCATAAAATACTTTTTTTGCCATCATTTCCTCCTAAACTGTCGCTAGTATGTCTTCTTCCTTAACAATCAAATAAACGGTGCCGTCTATTTTCAGCTCGGTTGTCGTGTATTCTTTATAAACAATACGATCGCCTTTTTTTATTTCTTTAACATCTGGCCCAATTGCCTCTACAGTCGCAACTACCGGCTTTTCCTTCGCCGCATCTGGTAAATAAATGCCGCTTGCAGTCTTGGTTTTCGCTTCCTCGCGGACAGCAACCACACGATCAGCAAGGGGCTTGATAGGTGAACTCATAAGTGTGATCCTCCGTTTGTTTAACATTATTAATTGTAAACAAAAAAATTAGCACTTGCAAGGTGCGAGTGCTAATTTTTATAAAAATTCTTTATCTTGTTCGGTTTCGTATCTTTATATGAGAATCACCGTTGTAGTCACCGAAATCATCTTCCTCAAAAGTATCGAGAGTCGCCGCTCTGGCCAGACTGGCTCGAATTTCTTTATCCGTACGTCCGCCAACTTCCGCAATTGTCGGATAGGTATCATTGTTCAAATGCTCCGAAGCACTTTCTGCTTCTGGCTGTTCTGCTTCACGTAATATACGATCGGCCTCTTGTTCAAGTTCACTTGGACTCATTTGAGCATAATAATCATCTAGGCCGTCACGAATTACTTCTTTTAAATAAGCTTTATCTTTATTAATTAGGCCACGCTGCTCCCATTGATTTTCCCAGTATCCCTGATCGATATGCCCTTTGCGCTGTCCTGCATCACCGTGATCTTGCGTACGATTGTGGCGGTATTTAGATTTTGATTTGTTTGATTTTGGTTTTTCCATCATATTGGTCATGTTTTAAATTATACATTTTTTTGACTAATTGTCAATAATGCTTATGTAATTGACTTTTTATCTTTCGCGTGCTAAGCTTAAGCAAGAATTAGTTGCACATACAAACAAAAAATACCTATGAAAAAAGACGCATCTTCACCTCACGAAAATCACATTTCGACTGACGAATCGGAGATGACGGCCGATCAACGTGAATTTCTTGAGCGTATGTACTCTATGTACTCCGCAACCGCCACTACAGGAGAAAAATTACGTGACCTCTACTCACGCGAAGGTGCCCAGTCGCTAGACCAAGCAGTTGAAGACTTGGCATACGAGCTCATGGCAGACAACGAGGAGTACAAAGAGCTCCTGCATCAACGAGAATTAAATCGAAACGCCCCAATCGGTCCCCGAGTACGCGAACTAGAGGCAATGTACAAAAATTTTATCTATAGCATTAATGATCTTCCGAATGAAACAAGATATAAGCAAATTGAGGCTGCACGAAATAATGTCAAACACATACTAGCCGAAAGTATCAAAGAACCAATAGATGACCCCGAAAAAGCCATCGAGGTGCTTGGAATTAAACGAAAAGACAACGAAGGACATATCTCGTACCACTTCCCCGTCGAACTTGTTCCGGAATCAGTAAATGAAAAATGGGAAGTATATCTTGCGGCAGCTTGCGCCAATATAATCGCCGAAGACAATCTCAGGTCATCTGGAAACACTGATGAAATAGATGCAACAGATTCGGCACGAGTTTACGCTCATAACGCTGTAACCGACGACATACATGCGATATTAAACATCGACGGTATAAAAGGCTGGGACAGGGCTCGAACGCGCCAGCTACTTGCAACTATACGCGACAATACCTTCGCTACGTTTGGCTCAAAGAACGCATCGTCTCAAGAAACTGAACTAGCCAATAAATTGCTTGCAAAATACAACGACAAACAACTTGCAATCGTAAAAGCTCTTAGTAGTCGCTAACATTCCTTGTTTCGTTGACCAATAATTAATTTTGTTGTATCATATTTATGTATTACCCTGAAGAAACGAGATGGGTTATGACGCAAAAATTGCGAGGCGTATTTCGAACCAACGAAACGTCCGAGCAGGTGGCTCATCAGGTTGAACTTTCGCAAAAAAGCGCACAGCCCGTAAAAATAGCCACCGATACAGGTACCTCATTTGTCGCTACTTTTGTTAAAGAGCAAAACCAAGTGGCCGTCGGTACCACCGAATCGGGTGAAAGTATTGCGATATTCCTAGGAGAAAGAGCTCGTCGCTCCGTACTTCATGGAACAATTGTCATTGAAAGCCCGTAGCCAGTGTCGTTTGTGTAACACATTCGACACTGGCTTTTTCAATATACTTACTCAGACTTAAGCAAAGTGCCTTTTTCGGCAGCAGGCAAAAAATTACCAGCATTAACAAGTTCGCCGATTTCATTCAAACCAGTTTGCATAGAGATAGCAGCACCGTGAGAATCAAATAATGAAATCACGGCCAAATTTTGAGCCGCACTGTAATCCAATAATGCAGCACCTGCTGATTTATTTTCGCTAAGAGACGTATACACGGCTTGCTGACCACCAACACCAGCATCAATTACTGTTCTTCCCTGAAGTAAAAGCCCCTCTACAAACGCCGTTACTGCAGTTTTATCGGCAATTTGCGACGTCACGACAGCAACACTGCCGTCTTCTGGAAGCCATTCTGCAAACGCCTTGCCGACATTCCATACGTATTCGGTGGCCATAGAGTCTCCGAGATGAACGCGAATATCTGCATCAGAAAATATTGTTCCCATATGGAATAATTGTATACCACGCCCGTGTAACGTCCAAAACATTTGTGTCAAAAATTAGCGTAGGTAGTATACTGGCTATATGAATATACGCTTTGCTGCTAATGGCGAAATTGCCTCATGGGACTCCAAGGTTCTTTCTAATCCCGACGGCGGAAATGTATTCCAAAGTGAAGAATTCGCAGATCAAAAAAAGTTATCTGGCTGGGAACCACGATTTATCTTCGCAGATGAAACCGCTATAACCGTACTCGAAAAGAGCGTGTTTGGCCTAGGAAAATTATGGTACATACCCAAGGGCCCGGGAGTTTCTAGCGTAGAACAACTTGGCGACATACTACCCATGCTGAACGAGTTTGCCAACGAAAACGGCGTTTTCGCCATCAAGATTGAGCCTGAACTTATAAAGACAAGTGAAACCATGGAAGCCCTCGAAAAACTTGGGCTGACGCCCACCTCACCAATACAACCCAACTTTTCGACAGTGCTTATTGATATTTCACCAGATCCTAACGAAATCATCGCAAATCTCAACCAAACAAGTCGTCATGCCATGCGACGCGCTGAACGCGATGGTGTAAAAGTAAATGCTGTTGAATCCGACAATGTGAATTGTAAGCTGTTTTATGACCTACTCTCTGATACAGCTGCGAACTCATTCAACATCCGATCCTATGACTATTACTACAAATTTTGGAAGCGTTTTGCTGATGCCGGCCTAGGACAGCTATTTTTCACCTACTACAACGATAAACTAGTGGCAGGTGCGTTCGCTATGGTTTTCGGCGAAAAAAGCATTTATAAAGACGGCGCCAGTGTCCGGGAGAAAACTGCATATGGTGCAAGCCATTTATTACAGTTACACGTTATGCAGTGGGCAAAACTACAGGGTTCAAAGATGCACGATCTTGGCGGCTCACCACCAAGCGATCAAATCGGCAATAAAGATCACCCCCACTACGGCATAGGTGTATTTAAAACGAGCTTCAATAAACAAGTTACCGACTATGTTGGAGCCTTTGACTTGGTTGTTAAACCCACAAAGTACCGATGGTGGAAACAGTTTGGCGAACGAACCGTGCAGCGCCTGTGGTGGCGAAAGCATCAAGAAAGCTGGTATTAAGACTCTCCTATTAGCTCTCGGACAACGTCAGCATCGTTCCAAGGCATACGTTTACCCTCTATAATTCGAAATTTTTCGTGCCCCATACCGGTTATTAACACCATGTCACCCTTTTTAGCCACGGCAAGCGCCTTTTTGATGGCATCACGACGATCAGCAATTTCTGTCGTTTTTGCGATCCCTTTTGCTTTTTCTATTCCAGCCATAATATCTTGTCGGATGGCATCAGGATTTTCGTTATAGCTCTCTTCGTCGGTCAAAATTATACGATCAGCCAACCTTGAAGCAATTTCACCCATAATCGGTCGTTTAGTTTTATCACGATCACCACATGCGCCAAAAACGAGTACGACACGATTTTTAGTTATCTCTTTGGAAGCAACCAAAAACTTTTCGAGAGCATCGGGTGTATGAGCATAGTCCACTATCACGTCGTACTCTTTGCCTGTCTCAACTCGCTCAAATCGGCCCGGTACGCCATCAAGATTAGCGACGCCCTCAATGATGTCATTTAGCCCTACGCCAAGCAAATAAGCCGCTGCAGAGGCAGCAGTCATGTTGTATACGTTAAACTCACCAGGTAGTGCTGTGGCTAGCTCCAGCTTTGTCTGATGGTCAATAACGATTGTTGCTTCACTGCCCTTGCGAAACAGTTTGGTACGCTCTATCTTCGCTTCGGCATCATCATGCTTTCCGTAGGTAATCTTTTGAGCTGCAGCTTGAGCTTTATTAAAATAATCAAACCACTCATCATCACGATTTAAAACAATAAACTCTGGTTCATTCATGAAAAGTTTCGCTTTAGCCGCAGCATAATTTTCCATCGTACCGTGATAATCCAGATGATCCTGTGTCAGATTCGTCATGATAGCCATGTGAATTGGAACGCCATCTAGTTTATGCTGATCAAGAGCGTGGCTAGTAATTTCAAGTAGCGTGTAGTCTACCTTTGCGCGTTTAGCGTCGCGAAAGAATCGTTGCATTTGAGCGGTCGAAGCCACAGTTGCATTAAGATCGTTTATTTTGCGATTATCAGCGATTTCAATTACCGCTGTTGTAAACATTGCTGTTTTATAGCCAGCTTCTTTAAGAATTTCGTTGATGTAGTTCAACGTTGTTGTTTTGCCATTTGTCCCTGTAATACCGATGACTTTCAGTTTTTTAGACGGATTACGGTATCGCGTACGAACTAATCTGACTCGGCCCTTACGATACGTACTCTCAAGATGTTTTACGGCGCCTTTCGGTAATGCCTTTCGTGCCCCCTTTACGAGTAATTGCTTCATGCAACCAGTGTAGCATCTTTACAGGCATGGTACAGTAGTAAGAGTGAAAATATTAGGCATAGAAACCAGTTGTGACGAAACTGCGGCGGCGGTAGTAGAAAATGGTCACATTTTACTAAGTAACGTCATTCAGACGCAGATTGATATACACGTACAGTACGGCGGGGTCGTGCCTGAAGTGGCGGCACGTAGCCACATAGAGGTCGTCAATCCTGTCATAAATCGGGCACTATCAGATGCAAACTGCACATGGGACGACATTGATGCTATAGCAGTCACCTATGCACCGGGTCTTATCGGCTCCCTACTCGTCGGCACACTTGCTGCACGAACGCTCGCTATCATCCACGACAAACCGTTGTATGCAATACATCATGTTGAGGCTCATGTTTACGCAAACTTCCTTACAGAACAGGGGCGAACACCAAATCATTCACCTGACGAACTTGTCCCTCTGGCGCAGTCCGGTGCGACAGGAGCTACGGGCGGAACAATCACTCAGACCGAGCTAACTTTGCCATCAAAGCAGCCTGATTTCCCCATATTGGCACTGATTGTTAGTGGTGGTCATACACAGCTTGTAATGTTCCGTGACCATGGTGACTTTGAATTACTGGGTCAAACACAAGATGATGCGGTCGGAGAAGCATTCGACAAAGTCGCTAAAATTATCGGACTCCCCTATCCTGGCGGGCCCTCTATAGCTAAAGCAGCACTTAGCGGAGATCCCCATAAGTATTCGCTACCTAAGGCCAAGCTACAAAACACATACGACTTTAGCTTTTCAGGCCTTAAGACAGCCCTTCTAAGGTCCGTTCAGCATGAAACCGGTCATGATTACACGTTTCCTTCACATGCACTTCACATGCTCTTAGACGATGCCATGCGAGCAGATTTTGCTGCCAGCTTCCAGCAAATTGCCGTTGAGACGTTGGTTGATAAGACCGAACGGGCATTTAATGACCACTCCCCTGCCAGTGTTGTCATAGCAGGCGGTGTCGCCGCAAACCAGGAACTCCGCCGCCAACTGCAAGAACGATTACCGTTAAAAATTGAATACGCCCCCATGCAGGTTTGTACTGATAATGGCGCCATGATCGCAACACTCGCCTACTACTATTCACAGACTATGCCCGCGGCTGATCCCTTCGACTTAGAGGTAATACCAAGTCTTTCAATGTCTAAAACTGCCTGGGCAAATTAAATAGGCCGCCTCGTGTTTAGAGGCGACCTTAGTCAACGTAGTTAGAACCCTTAGCTCATATCCCACGCTTCGACGTATAGCATCTCGTCTTGGGTTATGTCATTAGTATTAACGAATTTACATTCCCCATGGATTTCTAGGGGTAAAATGGCACTCGCTAAAATCTCGTAAGAAACCGGATATCCACTTTTACACAGTGCCGAACCGTGCCCATCTCTTACTGCACGATCAAATTGTTGCGTTCCTCTGATACAGTGTTTACCCCAGGAGTTGCTCCATCTGGCAACGATTGTCGTCCTGTCTGCGCGGAAAACCGTGATTTCAAATCCCAACGCCATAATAGCTCTCAATTCTATTGTCGAAGTACTGGTAAACCTCTGTTTACAGTAGAAATACTTTACTATGTATTTTTGGTTTTTGCAAATCTTATCGCTTTAGCGCACGGACTACTTTTTTACCATAAGGTAATAGTGTGTTCCACATTACATACAGAGGTGAGAGCGGCTTATCATATGTCCCTACGAGCGTATCCTCGTGATCTGCAAAGCCACGTTTGAAATTGCTCACCCCGTCACTAACTAATCCGTTCATGTCATAACGCTCCACACCCCACTCTTTCATCTTGCATATCGCATGCCACTTGAGTGCATAGTTAGCGCGTAATTCCTGACCATCGTCATTCATGCCGCCATAAAGTTCAAAGGCCGTATGAGCACTGATAGCAAGCCACAAAAATGCGATAGGCCATCCGTTCCGATATGCCGCAAACACCGGCGAAGCGTCACCAAGATTTTCAAATACATCGTAATAATATTGGTCGTCATGAAGCGCAAAACCCGCACGCTCAGCTGTCAGTCGGTAAATCTGCATACACTTTTCAAGCTCTTCTCTATCTTTAACTTGGCGTAACTCAACACCTTCCTCGCCACCCGACTTACGAATATATTGTCGTGTTTTTTTATTCATCGGAGCCAACAATTCGTCCTCGGACATACTGAGGTCAAGAATTAATGTTTGTGGTATCAATATCGTGTTGCTACTTTTACGCCACCCTTTTAATAATGCGGGAAGTTCAGACCAATCCGGTTCAATCGTCAGCACCACTGCCCCGTATTGAGAACGGGCGTGATTTGTAAGTGCCCCTAGTACATCCCCTACTCCACTACCAGAGACAACAGGGCCCCTGGGTATGTAGGCAACAGAGTTAAATGGCCAAGGAAGTCTCCTTCGTAATACTTGCGCCGCCCCTACAATATGTTCGTCCATATCATAGGCAAACAATCGCTCAACTTTCCAGCCATGCGCAGCCTTTGTTTCTCCCCAACCCCAGAGCTGCAGTGGATGACCGTCATTTTCTAATACGAATTCATCCCACTCTTCTCTGTTTTCACACACTTTCAAAGAAATCATGCTTGTATTATACATGTTCTTTCGGTGTGGTATAATTGATGTTGAAAATAAGTTCGGGATGTGGCGCACTAACATAAATTTCACGTGAAATGTTGAAAGACAGATTATCTTTGCACGTGAAAATTGTTACGCTTGAGCACCCCTTAAACAAACCGGAGTTAGTAACCTTCATGAAATTGGCAAAGGCCTACAACCCACAAGAATTCGAACCGACGATTTATCAGATGTGGGAAAACTCGGGCTCATTCAAACCCGGTAACGGGGGAGAGCCCTACAGCATAGTCATGCCACCGGCAAATGCAAACGGTAATCTTCATATTGGTCATGCACTAACCATTGGTTTAGAGGATATTCTCGCCCGTTACTACCGCATGAAGGGCAGGGATGTCATATATGTGCCCGGGGAAGACCATGCAGGCCTGGAAACCTGGGTTGTTTATGAACGTGAACTCGAAAAAGAAGGCCGATCACGCCACGAATTTAGTCGCGAGGAAAACTTCACGAAAGTAAGCGAATTTGTTAATGCCCACAGAGGTAATACAGAACAGCAAGTGCGAGCACTCGGAGCGAGCGTATCATGGGACGATCTCACGTACACACTCGATGAAAAGGTAGTAAAACGCTCGTATAAAACCTTTAAAAAAATGTGGGACGAAGGCCTTATTTACAGGGGCGAACGCATCGTTAACTACAGCACGAAATACCAGACTGGTTATGCTGATATTGAGGTGAACCACAAAGTAGAGAAGGGGACGCTCTGGAAAATCGCATACCCTGTCATAGACCATGTTGCCGAAATTATCGTTGCAACCACAAGACCAGAAACCCTCCTGGGGGACACGGCGATTGCCGTACACCCAGACGACGAACGCTATAAGCACCTTGTAGGCTCACACGTTTTAGTACCGTTAACGCAGCGAGAGATTCCTGTCATTGCCGATGAACATGTCGATCCAAGTTTTGGTACCGGCGCAGTCAAAGTAACCCCTGCACACGATCCAAACGACTTCGAAATAGGGGAGCGTCACAAGTTACCGCGCATCCAGGTTATTGGCTATGACGGGAAGATGATAAATGTACCCGCACAATTCATGGGTCTCGACGTAGATAAAGCACGAAAAGAAGTACTTGAATCACTAAAAACCGAATCAATGCTAAGAGGTAAAGACGAAATTGAACACTCTGTTGGCTATGATTACAAGAGCGGCATACCGATTCAGCCACTCATAAAAGAGCAGTGGTTTATCAACATGAAACCTCTAGCCGAGCGAGCTCTTACTATTCTCCGTGCTGACGAAATCAAATTCTATCCCGCTAGCAAAAAAACAGCACTGATCAATTACCTAGAGAATATCCGCGACTGGAACCTTAGTCGGCAGATACCATGGGGCATTCCAATACCCGCATTTCAAAGCACTAAGAACAGTGAAGATTGGATATTCGACGAAAGAGTAGACCAAAAGACTATTGTTGTAGATGGTACAACATACAAAAGAGAAGAAGACACATTCGACACATGGTTTAGTAGCGGTCAATGGCCCTACGTCACAACAGATTTCCTGGAAGATGGTGAACTCGCAAGATTCTATCCATTAAATGTCATGGAAACTGGCTATGACATCCTGTATCCGTGGGTTGGACGCATGATAATGCTCGGTCTATACGCAACTGACCAAGTACCCTTCAAGGAAGTCTATCTACACGGGCTTGTACTAGACGAAAAGGGTCAAAAAATGAGCAAAAGTAAAGGAAATGTGGTCAACCCAATAGATCTCGTTGAAGAATATGGCTCAGATGCACTTCGGCTTGGTCTTACGGCTAGTCGTAGCGCCGGGCAAAACCAAGCTTTTGGTACCGATCGTGTCGTAACTGGTCGCAATTTCTGCAATAAGTTATGGAACGTTGCCCGATATATTGAAGGTACGTTACCTGACGATTTCAAACTTGAGGACGCAACACCTCAAAGTCCGACAGATCACTGGATCGTACGACAGCTAAACGAAGCAGCCTCAACAGTTTCAGAACAGATTGAAAATTATCGTTTTGCCGAGGCGCGCGAAACTATTTATCATGTTATCTGGAATGACGTTGCTGACTGGTATATAGAGGCGAGCAAAAAGCAGCCGAACCTTCAGCTGTTGGCATGGGTACTCGATACCGTTTTGCGTCTCGCTCATCCATTTGCGCCATTTGTAACTGAAACGATCTGGCAAACACTTGACTGGCACAATGAGTTGCTTATCGTAAGCACATGGCCAGAGCCTTTGGCCTACGACGACATTGCAGCCGGAGAGTTTGAACAGTTAAGGGCACTAGTTATCGAAACACGTTACGTCGTTAGTGAGTTACCTGCTGGCAAAAAATATACGATGCTCTACTACCAAGATAGTCTTATAGAAGATAACGGGGAACTCATTACTTGGCTAGCACGTTTGGGCGAAGTAGCACACACTGAACAACCAAAAGGATTACGCCTAGCGATCCCAGGTCGTGAAGCATGGCTGAAGATAGATGAAAACACTCTCTATGAGCATCAGACCCGACTCGAAGTACGCCTAAAAGAAACGCGAGAGTTGAAGTATATGCTACAGAATCGACTTGATAATCCAAAATATGTACATCAGGCACCTAAGCACCTCGTAGAGGAAACGCGCGAACAGTTGGCTGAAAAACTGGCGCTCATAGAACGTCTTGAACACGAGCTTGAAGTTCTAAAGTAGGCTTTTATACACTCGGCCAAAGTATGCCGTTTGAACCAAAGAATGAGTTACGGCTGGAGTGCTTAGAAATTATATATCGGCGGTGATCGTCACGAGCTTGAATTCGCGGGTTTCCACTAAATGGCTGTGTAATAGACGCCCTCTCAACGTGTGTGTGCGCACTGTCTCCTGAATCAAGTGCATGAAGGCCAATTCCTATAGTGATAGTACCAACTGGAACCGCTAATGCGACAGCTTCATCAAATTTGGTATCATGAACCAAAATTCCAAATGCAGTCACGATGGCGAGACTGATAATTATGCGTTGTAGTAGAGAAGTAATGAGCATGTTGGTGTTTAATGTTTACACCAGCATATTAGCATAAGTTGTATGACTTGTCAATTATGTGTCGAGCCTAGACGTGGTGATAGGGATGTCCAGCTATTATCTGCTGTGCACGGTAAAGTTGCTCGATAAGAATCAGACGAACCAGCTGATGTGGGAATACAAGAGGGGAGAGCGACCAGACATCATCTGCCCGTTGGTGCACTCGATCATCTACGCCATACGCGCCACCAATCACAATCGTAATCTGTCTACTTGCTGTAAATTTACTCTCGAGCATACGTGCGAACCTCGGTGAATCAAACTCATCTCCTCGTTCGTCTAGCAACATCACATATGCTTGGTCATCAAGACGTGAAAGTATACGCTCAGACTCGTCCTGACGCGCTGCAGAGTCGCTTAGTGCACTGTGTGGTAAAAGTACCCACTCTACGTCAAACGGCTTTTTCAGGCGATCCTGGTAGTGCTTAACGCCTCCTTCGATCCAAGACTCGTGTTTTTTACCGACAGCGATAATTTTAATTGCCATCTATATCGCAACTTTGGCTGCAATTGCCGCAAGTTCATCATGGTTCGGCTCGGCACTCATATCTGCCTGACCACGGTACTCGCTAACATTAGTAAATGGAATTAGCTGCACATGTGCATGTGGCACGTCTACACCGATAACTTGCACGCCAACATAGGGAACGTTCATCGCTTCGCGCAACCTTGTAGCAACCTTTTTTACAGTAGCCATCAATTGCTGATAGTCTCCGTCTTCGAGATCCCATAAAAACTCAACCTGTTTTTTCGGAACAACTAACGTATGACCCGCAACAAGAGGATGTATATCTAAAAACGCATAGGAATTGTCGTCTTCATACACCTTATGACTTGGTAGTTCGCCTTTGATAATTTTCGTAAAGATTGAATCTTGCATATTCTCATTATACCAACCTGGGTGTATGATGTGGTCAGCTTCGTTCACATATTCATAACCAGAACGGAAAAAATGCCTGAGCAACATGTCGATTACAGAGATTTGGCTCGAGAAAAGAAACTCGAGGTCTTAGATAGCCTAGCTCACATGGCCATAAATATCGTTGCACGACACCCGGACATACTCGAGAACTCACTGCTTCAAGCGATGGCACACAAGCACAACTATGGCTACGTTGCCTGCCTTGGACTGTTCCATGCAATCAAACAAGGTAAAATCATCCGGCGAGATGATGGCTATCATGCTCTGTTGAGAGTCGCACAGGAAGACATATAGTAAGCCAATCGTCTAATCTGTTAAAATATTTGGAGCAACTTGTTGCAATCCATCTAAGGAGAGGTGCAGGAGTGGTTGAACTGGCCGCTCTCGAAAAGCGGTATGGGGCAACTCATCGAGGGTTCGAATCCCTCTCTCTCCGCCATGAGAAAATGACTGGGCCTGGCGTCTAGTCTTTTTCTCATACTTGGGGTTTGAACCATCGGCGGTTCTCACAAATCTGTTAATCCATTGTCTGCTGCGAATTGTTCACCCTCAAGAATGCGCGTCTCTGCTTCTATTTCTTTAAAATAAGTATCTTTTACATCTTGGCTCAAATCTTCCATAATCATGCCTAATCCCGCTAGCCTATCATGCGCGTCGTTACAATCAGCCAAATACTCATTGTCATATGATTCTCGTTTATCATGATTCGCGATATGCTGTAATCGCGCCTCTGCAATTGCGACGTCCTTTATCGCGTGCATGTCCATGGCCGTACGCACAAGACCAAGGTAGTCTTTGTCTTCATACAGTCCAAGGGCTACATAGACAAGACCGTCTGCTATAGAAATGTCACTTTCGCCATTAGAAAAGAGTTCTTTGAGTTCATGTACCGTTGGAGTTGGCACCTCATGTTTTGACATGGAAATATTTTATCATACAAATATAATTTGTCAAGAGAGCTAACTTTAGCATTATTGCATCTTCAAAAGAAAAGACCCATCGAAATGAGTCTCTTTTTTTGGTACACCCGATACGGTATCGGCTAAAGCCTCCTCCGCTCGTTTGCTCAAGAAAATGCCACGCGCTTTCTTTCGCTTCACTCGCTACGCCGAACGTACTTTTGCTACGCAAAAGCTATGTTCAAATACGCAAGCAAATTAACCAAGTAAAAACGGCCATAGAAATGACCGTCTTTACTTGGTACACCCGATACGATTCGAACGTACGACCTTTGGCTCCGCAAGCCAACGCTCTATCCAGCTGAGCTACGGGTGCATACAGGCCTAAGGCCTATTGAACTTACCAAGTTTACCATAAATCTACAGAGGTGGCAAGGAGCAGTGTATTCCTTTTACAGTCGGAGCATGCGTACTATGCGATCTATCATGTCCAAGTGCAGCTCTTTCATAGGTAGGCGAGAACCAAGCATGTCTACAATTGCCTCACCAGATTCCTCGGGGAAATAAACTGTTATACCTGGTTGAAAACGTTGGGTTGGAATCAACATAACCGAAAATTCCTCGCCGTCACGTATAATTCCAAATGATTTGAAGTTGTCAAAATTATGCAGTGTACTGTCTATAGTTAGACCATCGTCGTCAATGGTATACGTCAGTTCATGCGGTGGGCGTCGTGAATAAACGACAATGACAAATGCAATAACGACAATCAGTACAGTAAACGACCATGCTTGGGTCCACACTGAAATCCCGCCCAAAATCACGATTACAGCGGCGAATAATGAAAACCATCCCGCACCTTTTTCATGATGAATATACTCCTGCGCAGTCCATGTAACGGGTTCGCTTGATGGCTCTTCTTCGTCATAATACTCATCATCATCTTCTGGGTCGGAATCTGGATTCGGCTGAGATTCGACAGTTGGTAGTGAGGGTGGAGCGCTTTGATTAACAGATGGCTCGTCTAGAGCAGCCTGCAAGGCAGCCGGGTCCACAATGGATGACTGCACGTTACCATCAACTTGCGGTAAAGATGTCGGTTGCCCAGGTTGATCCTGATCGGGTTGATAAAACCCCTGTTGATCGTTCGGTTGCATGGTTACAGTATAGCATGAGCAAGATAAATTTCACTGTCTCTGTGGCTATTGAGGCCTTCCGTAACTTTTGCCAAATGAAAAAGAGATGCAGCCGCATCTCTTTTTCATTTGGCGGAGGAGGGAAGATGTCGGCTCAAGCCCCCATGTTCACTTGTTCAAAAAAGTAACCCCGTTACTTCCTTCGCTTCGTTCACTACATCAAATTCCTACTTCACCCCACTTGTGGTATGTTCTGTGAGCTCCAACAACTCCCAAAGCCATTAACTATCTCTATACCAAATATTACATTCAATATACAGTACAATAATTGCATGGAAGCAATAAAAAGTCTCAATATAGCCATCAGATTTTTGCTAGAAATCTGCCTGTTGATTTCTGCTGGGTACATCGGCTACAAATTAACTAATATACCTTACGTAAAATATGGCTTAGCAATCTCTATTCCCATATTAGTAGCCTGCATTTGGGGAATATTCATTGCACCAAAAGCGAGTTATCTACTTAACGTGCCGTACAGGATCTTCGTCGAAATCGTTTTGTTTGGACTAACGTGCGTTCTTCTAGCACTATATGGAAAGATTGGACCTGCAATAGCCCTGGGGTTGGCTTTCAGCGTAAATGAAATGTTATTACTATACTGGAAACAATAAATGGAATTGCCTGAAAACGCTCCTGTACGGCGCAGACAAAGCATCGAGGTGTATGCCTCGGTGCATCTTGTGTGGTCCCTAATGTCAGAAATTGAACAGTGGCCCAAGTGGAATACCGACATAAAATCGGCGCGTCTACTAGGTAATCTGCGACCTGGAACAACGTTCAAATGGAAGGCAGGTCCTGGAACTATCACATCTACAATTGAAGCGGTAGAACCGGAAAAGATGATTGGTTGGTCTGGAAAACTTCCGGGTATTTTAGCCGTGCATATTTGGCGAATTGAAGGTAACAACAAGAAAGTTGTTGTTACGACCGAGGAATCATGGAGCGGAATCGTCCCAAAGTTATTCAGAAAATACAGCGAACAGACGCTTGAAAAAGCGATTAACGACGGGTTATTGCTACTGAAACACGCTGCAGAGAATCAATATCATAGTCATTCATAAATATTCGAAGCTAGAAGTGTGACCGCTCCTCATTACGTACACCCGTTGTCCTGTTTTATCGAATAAATCTCAGCGCAGGAATTATTAAAAGCCAGCTAAATTTTGCTATATCAGCATTAAATAGAGCAATCACTATCGAGATCAAAAATATAGCACCCATCGCTAAAGAACTGAATAGGCCGTTACGTATAGTCTGCTCTGCAATATTCGCACTAAGAAACTTCTTTTTTACGGCATATTGCCAACTCACAAAAGAAATCAATTCAATAACAACGAACGTTGACGCATACAATATCGTGGCCACTTTAGTGTCTGATTCACTCAATAGAGCTGTTGGGAACGGAATAAATGCGACAAAAAGCAATAAGACAAGATTCGACATCATAAAAACTCGGTCATATTGCACAAGAGCACGGTATTTTCTTACGTGTACCGACCAGATTGCACCAATGACAAGAAAGCTCAATACATAGGAAAAGAAACTGGGGATTATCGCTATAAGACCGCTCAGCACTGATGATTCAGAACTAAGGTCAACGTTTTCGGGTAAATGAATTTCAAGCGCAAGCAAGGTGATTGCGATTGCAAATACGGCATCACTGAAGAATACGAATCTATCCACCCCTATTCTTGTCTGTTCCTCTGCAGATAACGACATCGACATTAAGCAGCACTCCGGTACGTCAATTCTCGGTCTTTCATAACGGATTTATTAAATGCGCTCGTTCGTATAACGCTCAGAGCGACAACGACTTGAATCAAAACGAATAACCAAAATAGCGTTTTGTCACCGGACATAACGCCCGTATATGCAATCGATACGTCTGTAACAGCGTGAAATATAGCAACTAATAGAACGCTGCCTCGAGAATTATTAAACACCCACGACGTAAGTATAGATGTCGCAATAGCGGAAATAAGAAAGCCCACAAATGGTAGATTTGCCTGAAACGAGTCCGCAATCATAAACAATGGTATGTGCCAAAGGCCCCAGAGCAGCCCTAAAATCAAACTTGCGTTTAATGGAGTAAACTTTTTTTGCAACCGTGGTAACGCAAAACCACGCCAAGCCGTTTCTTCTGTAATAAGAAACAACCACCATTCAATTAAGAAAACAAGAAGGAGGCTCGAAGTGGTAATATCTGTGGCAAAATGTTTATTTTCACCGCCAAACAGATAATATATGAGCAAAGCGACAATAGAAATTATCGGAACCACCACCAAAGAAATGACATACCAAACTGGTTTTACTCTGAATCGCACAAGTCGTTTCAATAAATCAATGACAGCCACCTTTCCTCCACTTAATGCCGCGACGCCATATGTCGCTATTGTTAAGCCGAACCAAAAGGCAAGTGACTGTGGAATGTGCCATGTCAATAACTTGTTTTGTTGCGCTACACTCGTGCCCCACACAAGCCATGGAAGCAAATAAGCCATCCCGAAAAAAATAATAAGTGGGTGTTTTTTTATTATGTTCATTCTTGATTTCCCTTATGTTACAACATTAGTATACACAAGTTTAAAATATGGGCTCAAGGCGGCTTGCTGGAGTTTAATCTGTCCGATTCGCCAAACAGAAAAGAGATGCAGCCGCATCTCTTTTTCATTTGGCGGAGGAGGGGAGATTCGAACTCCCGCTACAGGTCTCCCCGTACTAACGATTTAGCAAACCGTCCCCTTCAGCCACTTGGGTACTCCTCCGTATTTGGCTTGAAATATTGCTCTCGCAATTCCTTGGGACTCGATAGATTATAGCATAGTGTAAGGGGTCGGACTAGCCCTTGTGTGTTCTACGTCTATTGACTTTATGCTTATTTATTGGTATAGTATTAATATGAAGACAAAGGTTTTCTTGGGAGTACCAATCATTGCTACTATTTTGGTGGCTAGCTTAGTATTTACCCAAGATACTCATGCAGTTAGCCTCAGTATATCTGCCGGCGCCAGTGCTGCAAAGGGTACGGATCAAGCAGCTAATTTATTCGGTCAGACAGGTATGTTTCGTACTATAACCAACGTACTGCTATATCTCATTGGTGCCATAAGCGTCATTATGCTTATCATAGGTGGACTACGATACGTTGTGTCTGGTGGAGACAGTACTGCCGTACAAAATGCGAAAAATACGATTCTTTACGCCATTGTCGGTATCGTCGTTGCAATTTTGGCATATGCTATCGTCAGTTTTGTTATTTCATCGTTCACAGGAGTAGGTGGCGGAGCTGGTGGTGGTGGAGTTGCGCCGACTAATACGTAATTATTTAAGTAATGTATGTAAACTTTTCCAGCATTTCGCTACACTGCGCCGAAAACTCATAGTTGCATCGGCTAAAGCCGCTGCCCGCAAGCTCTAATCAAGCCCGAACAGACAAGAAAATAGACCAGGCATTTGCCTGGTCTATTTTCTTGGCGGAGAGGGCGAGATTCGAACTCGCGGTACCTTTCGGCACGCCGGTTTTCAAGACCGGTACCATCAACCACTCGGTCACCTCTCCTTGTTAAAATGTGCTTCAGCAATAATAGCAGATTTACCCCTGTTAGTCGAGAGTTTGACGACTAATTGAGGCAACCCAAACCTTACCAGCACCAGCATCAAGTAAAGTCTGGGCTGCGTATTTCACGGTCGCCCCAGTTGTAATGACATCATCTATAAGTAGATATGTTGCATTTGGATCTAACTTTTTACGGCAGACAAATGCAGACTTTGCTTGTGACACACGCTCCCGCACTCCCATGCCGCGCTGTGTTGTATTTGTAGCACGACTCAGCGACAAATCGACAGACAGCTTTCGTAAGCCACTAAACTTTCGCGCTACTAATAGCATGTGGTCGTAACCCCTTTGGCGAATATGAGAACCAACTGTAGGTACGGGAACAATAATTGTATTTTTCGGTAATTCAGGCAAATGGGAATGAAGTAGGTCAGCGAGCGGGCCATGTGCTGCTCGCGTGTTACTAAACTTGAAGTCATTTATCAGACTTTCAAGATGATCACGACGGTCGGCGACACACCAGGCGCGCTCATATGGCACACGACATACTCCACATAAACCACTTGCTGGCGCCAGTTGCTTGCCACAGCCCACACACGCAGAGAAAGGTTCGCTTATGATGTCATATTTACAATTATCACATAGCATGGTGCCAATTATTCCGCATCCGGAACAGTGGTGGGGAGCGATAATTGATAGTAGTTGGTCAATCATTGTGATTTTTACGTTTTGACGGCTTGTCCGGTTGATTATATCACCGCTACTGGTTATACTGTAGGGGACAAGTTGTCAAGAGCCTAGAGAAAGTGGAGGATATTTATGGCCCGCAAACAAAATACCAATGACGATCTATTGATCGAAGACGAATTGGCCGCCGCATTCCTGAATGACGACGATCTTTCAAGTAACGCCGATGATGGCGGTGTCGTCATGCATGATGACGAACAGCTTGAAGACGATTTTCCAGGACAGTTGGCAGTCGATGTATACGAAACCGAGGATAAGCTGGTTGTTAAAGCCCGCACAGCCGGTGTAAACAAAGATGAGCTAGACGTCAGTATATCTGACGGCATCCTAACAGTCAGCGGTACGCTGAGCAGTGGTGATGACGCCGATGTTAATAACTGGCACATTCAAGAATGCTACTGGGGCGAGTTTAGTCGTACACTAGCACTTCCTGTTGCCGTTAAGGAAGATGAAGTAGAGGCCGTCTTAAAGGATGGTGTTCTAACCATTACATTTAGCAAGGTTAAGCAAGAACACGCTAAGAAAATTCAGGTTCTGTAAAACTACAGTCCAATCAAAAAACTCCGCGATAATCCGCGGAGTTTTTTGATTAGCAGCTTAATTACTGGCCGCTAGTGAAACTTGAGACAACAAAGTTGACTACAGCGTAGGCGAGAATAGCAACGACCACACCGACAATAGCATAAAGAATCGTATTTTTCGCATTCTGCACAGCCGTACTGTCGCCGCCAGATACAACGTAACGAATACCGCCGATAATAAGCATGATCACACTAATTGCGCCAATGAGGAACAATAGCACGTTGGTAATGGTACGGAATATACCACCCTGGCCACCTGTACCAAAGAGAGTAGACGCGTCACCCTGCTGGTCCTTGCCCTGTGCAGCTCCTGCGCCGTCACTTAGTCCTTGGTTGAATGATGCGTGCACGGGAACAGGTTGCGCGAACAGACCAAAGCCCAATACCAATGCCGGTACGACAAGCGCCGCCGACAGAAGTTGTTTGATTTTACTTTTCATGTATGAACCTTTCATTTTGATTACTTTACTACTTTTATACCAGATGACGGGAGTTTTGTTAAGTGCTAACCATTAACTTTTAAACGCACCGAGAACGAAGTTGACGATGGCGTACGCTAAGATAGCGACAACTAAACCAATAACCGCATACAGCACAACGTCCTTTGCTGATTTCACTGCTTGCGCGTCACCGTTACTCGTCGCGTAACGAATACCACCGATGATAATCATTATGACCGCAACAGCACCCAAGAGAAACAGGAGTACGTTCACGACTGTTTTAATTTTATCTTGAAGATCTTGCGTACCTGTCTGAGTACCGCCAACAGACGTAACTCCGCCTTGTATGCTATCAATTGGGCTTTGGGCTAAAACAGTTGAAGGCAACAGTGGTGCTGTAGCCAATCCAACTGTTGTCATAATGCCGAGAAGTAGTGTACGTAGTTTATTCATATGGTTTCTCCTATTAGTTTCCTTTCAGTCGTGCCAGTACGAAGTTGACAATTGCATACGCCATGATTGCAACGACGAGGCCTATAACAGCATACAACACGGTGTCTTTGGCAGATTTAATCTGTTGTGAATCACCATTACTTGTGGTGTATCTGATACCCCCTATGATAATCATGATCACAGCAACTATACCTAGCACGAATAAAATCATGTTGATAATGTTTGTCATAATAGAGGTGAAGCTGTCGCCAGTTGCGCCACAAATCTGACTCTGGCCAGCGCTAGAGGAGGCTCCGCCACCGGTAGTAGCACCACCAGCACCGCCACCAGGGCAATTCTGAAACACATTAATAGCCATAGCTGGCACTGGCATAAAACTAGTAAAAATAAGACTGAGACTAATGAGTAATGGTGATAGATATTTTTTCATACGTCCTCCTTTATTTTGCGACTTGCTGCAATATGAATTGTGTTATACCGGCCGCCATGATGACCACAATTAAACCAACGACAGCATAGGTGATAGTGTTCTTTGCTGCCTGGATCTGACTACTGTCACCGTTGGCACCTACATAGCGAACACCTCCGATGATAATAGCAAGTACCGCAACAATGCCTGCAATGAAATAAACGACGCCCAGTAAGTTACCAACCGTAGTACCTGTAATACTAGTAGGGGCACCCTGAAGGTTCAAATCTTCTTTTGAAATCTTAATTGTGTTGTTTGAAGTTGCCATTATTTGATACTCCCAGCAATAAATTGAACAATGGCAATCGCCATAATTGAAATAACCAGACCAATGATAGCATTTTGGATGGTTTTGCGAGCAGCAACAGTGCCGCTACTGTTGTCACCCTGTGTCATATATTTAAACCCTCCCCATATAATGAATATGAGTGATGCGTAACCAACGACGTAAAGTAACATATCTACAATGTTCATGGCGATAATCGTCAGCCATGTGCCAAACCTTTTACCAGTGTCGCCACTACCAACCTCATTGGGTGATTTTATACTTCCGTCACTTTTACATAGTCCATCGTACCAATGGGGGAAAATAGTGATACTTCCGCCACACGGATTAGAGCCGCCCGCAGAACTTGCGACGGTAGGCGCCGCATTAACGTATGACACCGGTAGTAGAGTAAATGCCGCAAGACTTATGAAAGTAATAGCAATTTTATATCTTATATTTCGTAACATGTCGCATCTATCCTATCACGCCACCAGGTACCAGCCAATTGATAATTGCAATGGTAAAACCATAAAGTAACAGACCAATGACAATATTTCGAATGATTGTTTTTGACTGATCTAGCTGGGATTGATTGTCGCGAGCAGACGCATAGAGAATTGCAGCATACGCCAAACCGCCAGTCGCCACCACTCCGATGAGTATAGTTAGTACGTTTGTCGCTATTTTTATCAAAGCACCAATTGTACCTATACCAGTTTTATCGCTACAGGAAATCAATTGAGTTTTAGTAGTACCACATGAACCTGCAGCGTATACAGGTGCAGCACTAACACCAAGCAGGACGGCAAAAAGCGCAATGGTGATTTTTATTTTTTTCATCATATCTTGGCGCTATTTTATCACGCCTCCGGGTACTAGCCAATTGATGATAGCAATCATAAATCCATACACAAATAAACCTATCACGATATCGCGAATCCGCTTCCGTGCGTTTGATACGGCTCCTTGGTCGTCTTGAGCCTGTGCGTACTGAATTGACTCCCACACTATACCGCCGACAGCCCCTATACCAACCAGTATCGAAAGTGCCTGCACGACATACTGAAGCACCGTACTAAGTACCTCTCCGCCCCTAGCATTTGTGTCGCAGTTTATAAGATTAGTCTTTGCTTGGCCACATCCGCCTTTAACCGTAGAGGTTGTCGTACCTGGACCGCCAGCATCATTAACACTTGAACCGTCTGGGCAATTACCGTTTGCATCCGCCGTGCTGCCATCCTTACACTTAGGAGGCGTGGGTGGCGGCGGCAATGTACACTTATTATTTACCCATGTACCTCCGGCAGCAGAGCATTCATTTGGCGACTTCGCCTTCGTTGCCATACATTGCTGCAGTGTATCGTTGGTAATTTTTGTTCCCGTACCACCATTCTGGTCATAACACTCATTAATCGAGTTATCGATGTTTGTCTCGCACTGCTTTATCTGATTAACATCACTAAGATTAGCGTTGTTACAGGCGCTCGCCACATAGCTATCTATGCGATCCTGTTTAGTCTTCGAGTTCGTATTGTAGTCTTGGCCCCCGACCGCTGCGTTACGCTGGTCAATGGCGTTGTCTATGCCACACCCAGACCCCAAGGTAACTAGCCACAAATCCGTTGGCCCTGAACCATCCGCACCAACATTACCGTTATTACACGTTGTTGCAAACGCTAAAACATCTTTGTCATTACACGCGGTAGTGTCTATTTCATTGGTATAACAAGATACAAGTGCGTTCGAACAGTTACCCTCTTCAGTACCTGGTACATAAGAAATGGAGCTAAGGCCACCTATCTGTGCCGTGTTTGCACACTGCCTAACCGCAGCAAGACAGTCACTAGCCTTTATGTATTGCGATACCGACTTGCAGTTACCGCTTACACATGTACCATCATCCTTTGAGCCAGAGCAAGACGCCTGCGCTGCGTCCTCATACACAAATGAAAAAGAAAATGATGCGGCGATTATACTGACAATTACGAGTAGTTTTTTCATGAACAATGTTATTCTCTTAATATTCATCCGTCACGCAGACTAAAATAGTTTATTCTTAAGATACATGTCTCTATAAAATTACACAAGCGAAATGAATTGAGATACCCTGATCATTTTGCACCTATTCAGACGGTGCTTTAATAGAGAGTGTGTCGGGATAGGTGATTATCATTGTTGTAGTTGCGGGCACGCGGTCTTTATTGTCACTAATATTTTGAAGCTTCGTTATCTTACCAGATGTCTTATTAATCCAAAACTTCACTTTCACAACACCAGATTGTTGATTGGCAGTCGCGTAGGATACGGTGCGACCAAGCAACTTATCTACCTGTAAACTGGCTGTCTTTAATCCGTTCTGATTCAGAATAATCGTATAAATATCTGTGTCGTTGCCTGAATTAACGCCATCAATTGTATAAACGTTATTTTCCTTCACGATGTCCAATAGGCTTTGAACTCCGTCACCAAAATTGCCAGCAAATACATATCTTGGTATCGTGCTAGCAGTAAATCTTAGACCAAATGGGTCATATGCCGACACGTCCGCTTTTTTGCTCAGATCGCTTAGATGTTTCCATACACCCGTTTGGACTAAGCCGTTTGGAGCCATAGTGCCAGACACATTGTCAATCTGAGAAAACTTCGCGTAAAAATCTCCTGAATCTAAAGCGATTAATGACCCCGCAACTCTACCTTTATTAAGCCCATACGCATCGCTATCTTTAGATACGGAGACACTGTAATTAACGTCCACCCTAGGCGCACTCTTCATGGAGAAGTCTGATGTCGTCGTCATGTCTATCTTCAATGATTCACTACTGGCGGTTCCGTCTGCAACGATTTTGATATATTTTTCGTTCGCAAACTGTCTAATTGCTTGATAAAACTCTCTCTCCGGGACGCCTTGTACCCATACAAATACCGCCGCGCCAAGACCACCAACCAATAGAATTATGAGTGTGACTGTAAATATAAGCTTCAACTTTTTATTAGATTTCGACCGCTGGCCCGTTGCGGGATCAAGGTGTAAGTAATCAGGAACTTGATAGGGCATACCGTTTTGATTTGAGTTTTGTTGATTTGGTTGCATTGATAAACTAATTATATCACTTACGCTTATCTCTTGTTTTCATTGACACCATAACCAGTATGGCAGATACTATAAGGGTATATGATGCAGCGCTTGTCGAACCAACTGTTTGGCGGATCGCGCACACTTCTTCGGCGTGGGGCGTTATTCATGTTTGCCGGTGTTATGGCACTAGTCGTGACAGTATCGCCACTTGCAACACGTCCAGCATCAGCTCTTAGTTTTAGTCTGACCGGCAACAGTTGCGCCATCGAAACTGTAGGGTGGGTTGTTTGCCCCACGATGCGCTCTATTGCGCGCCTAGCTGACTATGGTTTTTCCTATATAAATCAAAGTTCTCTCGCTATAAACTATAAAATTTTCGATAATTCGAGCAAAACCTTCAAGGCATGGGAAATCATGCGCAACATCGCCAACGGCATGTTTGTTGTAGTCTTTTTATACATTATATATGGCTACCTTATAGGTCGAACCGGCGGAAACTACACCATCAAGCGGCTACTACCACGCCTCGTAATCACAGCCATCGTCGTCAACACTTCGTATTTCCTAGGGGTTATTCTAGTTGATATATCAAATATTATCGGTGATTCCATATGGAGTATATTGAAAAATATTTACGGCAACGGCAGTCCTGTCATGCCAATTGGCGGAAGCGCCAATCCACTTAGTGATGGCAATTTGACCAAAATGGCCGCGGCTGCCATGGGCAACACAGGAATGGTATGGGTACTAATGCCTCTAATTGCTGCCGTCACTATTACTGTCGCTATCATCAGCGCCGCCATGGTGATACTTGTCATCATGCGCGAAGCACTTGTTGCCGCACTTATTTTTGCGTCACCGTTATTAATAGTCCTTTATATATTGCCCAATGTTGAGCGTTTTTCCGGACAAGCAATACGACTATTCCTACAGCTCTTGTTGCTGTACCCAATTATTGCGCTACTGTTAGGAACTGGTCAAATTGTCAGCCTGGCGGCCGGTAGCTGGAGTAATACATCTGCATTTTACGGCGGTGGAACTATGAGTATTGTGCCCGACCTTGTTGCTGCGGCAGCAGCCGTAGTACCCTTACTAGCCGTATGGTTCGTCTTTAAGAATATGTCGTCCATCATGAACGCTGCCGGTACACGATTAACTGCAAGCATTTCCGGTCGACGAGGGGGTGGTAAAGATGACGAAAAAGCTCGCGTTACCGGCAACGCGACGGCTGGTGCCGCCAACAATAAAAACACCGGCGGGTTACTAGGCCCTATGAATCGACGCCAGGCTTATAGCCGTAATCGACGCCATTCATCGCTTGGTAATAGTAGTCTTCCGGGTGTTATACGAAGTTCCGGCGGAGAAGGCGGAGCAGGCGGCCTTGGTGGTGTCGGCGGAGAAGGCGGAGCAGGCGGTCTTGGTGGTGGGGGCGGAGCAGGCGGTCTTGGTGGTGACGGTGGAATCACAGATGTAAGACCAGAGGTTGCAAGCGGAGCGGCGTTACAAAATACCCTTAATAACGTCATAAACCCAGGTGACACAACCGCGAAACTCGAAGGTCAACAAGAAGCTCGGGTTGAGGCGGATGTAAAATCCGGCGGCGTGGATGCTGGCGAGATAGCAAAGTCGCTGTCTACTTCTGAACTACAAACTCAAGAAAAAGAGAAGAAAAAGCAGGTTACCGCGAAAGACATATTCAATAGTCTCAACAAAGATCGTGGACATTCGTCAAAAGACAAAGACCGAAAGTTCGGTGCCGGACCCGCTCCTGCAGGCGGTGGCGGTGGCGAAGCTTCGTCTGTCGGTCAGCCGTCAGCACCAGTTGCTAGTTATCAAGCACCTCAGATCGCTCAGGGTAGTAATAATGTTGTGAGTGGCAGCTCCGCTCCGCAACAACCTGTCCAAGTAATTGCCGTGCCCGTGCAGGTCGATGCTTCAACGTTACTTGGCCAAAATCATCCACCCGACAATGTCAGTCAGCCTCCAATCAGTGGAACAGAGGAAAAAGCAAAAGCGCGAGCACAAAAATACCTTTTTGACACCGAAAAAGACCTTAGTGAAGCACGTAATGCCGATGACATCTTAAAGCACGCAAACGGCATACTAACTGAACAACCCCACACATCGAGTGCACCTGAAAATGGCGACAAGGAAGACGAGAGGTAATGGTTGATAAGCTTAGCCCTTCTGGACAAACAGCCCCGGAGCAGGATTACCAAAAAAAATTCAACCGAGCAAAAAAAGCCCCATCTGACACCTCGGATATAAAGGAGCAAGAAAAAAGCGGTGGCGATGCAAGCTGGAAAACCAAAGCCGATAGCAAAACAAACGAAGTATCAAAATCAGACAATTCAGGACGTAAAAAGGGTAGGTTTGGCTTCAAGGGCAGGCGAAGGGGAAAAATTCGGCAAGGTTCAGCATTTGTATTTGTTGTAGGGCTCATTCTTGCTGGGGTCTGGTATACATCAGTGTTGGCACCAAACATATTATTGGTAAACATTAAAGAAATGTATACCAACGACCTAGCCGACGCGACTACCGCGCTCGAGATTTACACACAAATCATGTATTTCTATAAGATCGGACCTTTGTCTGGTCAAGATTGCAACATGGGGCAGCCAATGAACACGCAGTCCATTAAATGTAAGCTGACGACTATGAGTCGAAGTCAAAAGGAATCATTCGAAAGACAAGGCTTTAGTTTTGGAATTCCAATTCCTGACACCGTAAAGACACTGATTCCCGGTTCTGACAAGTTTGATTTTTGCGCTCAAAAAGTATACGAAGACAATCGGGACGATGGAGACCCTCGCAATGACAAGCCCGAAAGTCGCTATAGGATATTCTGCATATTACCACCAAACTACAAACAAATCATAGACTCCGTCAAAGCTGCCGGCACTTCATCAATCATGAAGACTATTCAAGGTAACGGAGATGCTCAGGGTGGTGTAACTAGTGTTTTAAATCAACTCTTAAACCCACTTAAGGATGCTACAAAAAGTCCGCAGGCTCTGCTTAATGGAATTTTATCAGAAGCGCCAATCACCTCGGGCCCACAGTTATGGCTCTACTCACAACTCAGTACGACCGCGAAAGAACAGGTATATAGCGTATTCAACCCTAGATCAAGTTTCTTTACTGACGCACGATTCAAGCAGCGCATAAAGTCCAGATACAACATGACAAAAAGCGTCACAGTAACCGGCAACACCGAAGCGCAGGTCAACAGCTCATTTGACAGCTCTGTACAAAAAACCGACGGAGGCATAGATGGACTCACAGGACAGCCAAATCCCACAGACGGCGTCAGCCTAGCCTCGCTTAGTAGCCCACTCAACCTCACTCAGTTGAAGTCGCTTGCTAGCACCCTGACAGGTGGTCTAAATATTAACACGATAAAAAGTTTCGGAAGTAAGCTTCCCGCAATCGCCGATCTCGAAACCGCTGGAAATTTGCTTGCAACAAACACCTACACCTACACGGACCTTATGTGTAGTTGGTATACCATCGGTGAAATGACCAACAATGCGCTAACTCGCGCAAAAGCCACGACTGCGGCACGCTTCGCCCTGCAATATCTTAAGGCTGCCGATGCAATCAAAGCGGGTACTGCAGAAGAGGTGCCGACAAATGTCCTAGCCAGTAAATTGGCCGAGGGTACGCTGGGCGGCTATGGCGGTAGTAGTGCGACCGATTCGCTCATCTACCATTCGATTACCTATGGTGATTCAGTACCTAAATCTATCGGTGGTCTTGGTAAGCTGCTTGAAGACGCCGCAGCCATCGTCACCTATAATCTTTCGGCCTATGAAAACATCGGTACACTTGCTGCCTCGTGGGCGCAAATAATACCTAACGCAGCAGCACTTGGTGCAATAGCTGGTACGACTGGTGAGCTTTTGCCGCCACCTGCAAATGCAACGATGCCGGGTTCAACTCCGCTCGACAGCCAGTACTGCGAGTCGGGCGCAACAACTCAAAGTACAAGTCAAATAAAACCGGGTGATAGTAAAACCACAAAATGTATCGATGCCATCAATGCAATGGCTCCGATTGGGACACAAGGACTCGTTGCCGATGCAACCGTTACTGCTGGTCAAACGTGTCCGGAACCTCACTACGACCAACCAGACGATACCTTCGAAGGTGAATATCTCATGTTGCCCTCACAAAAAATTGTTCAGGCAACGCTAACACCTTACGTTGCTGGGTGGTTTGGTGTAAACACTATGCTCAGCGCCGCAATCACCCAACAACTTTACACATCACACATCAAAGGTATTGCCGCAAATTATGCGTTGTTTTCAGGTATGGGCGAACTACTGGGCGATATGGCTCAAAGTCGTGGCTTAATGCCAAGCAATACCATCGACATGGAGGCTTACTTGCATCTAGGCGAAGTACTAGGTGTCCAAAAAGACCAAGACGCAATCGCCCAATACAATGCAAAGAAAAACCCTTTTGATCCATACAATAAATTCTCGTTTGTAGGCTCAATCTTCAGCGGACTTTCACCATCCGTAGACAATAGAGCCCCATTATTTGCCACTATCAACAACATACTTTCTCTCGTAAGCAACGGTGCTCAACATCTAGGACAAATGTCTATGGCTAATGCATTTTATCACTCACAACCATCACTCATAACTGGTGACGGTAGTATGCCGGAACGAGAGGCGGCTTACTTACTGCGACTTTCATCGGCATTTTGTCCAATTGATCTTCAGTACCTTGCAATCGGCATCACACCCGACATTATGTGCAACGTCCGCTATAGTATGCCTCTCGAGGATATCGGTACCGCACTCAATCTATCTGGGGTTATTGACTATATGACCCAATCTCATTCAGATGCATATAACTCACAAACCCAAGAACTAACCAAGCGCATAGGCGAGGCCGACGTAGAAGGTAACAAAGCGTATTTAAGTGCGCAACTTGCCACCGTTGAAGCAGTCCAGAACAGGCCTTTCATCGACAAGAAAACAGGTAAGCCAACACCGGGTGGTGAATATGACAAATACTTACAATATTGCGTTAACCGACTCGACCCATGGGGGCGTAGCGCAATTGCAGAGACATATCGTGGACTGTCAGACAAAGAAAAAGAAAAGCGTCAATCAGCACTCTTTCAAAACGATGAGAACGCAGGCAGCAAAAACGCTGGTGATCCAAACGAAAGAATACCAAACGGCATACCAACTATGGCTGTTACGGCAACTCAAAGCGACCAGGGATGGTACACGGGCAGTAAATGTACACGGGCAGGTCAACTGACAGACCCTTCTATATCTCAGATGCTACAGTACTTCCGCGCTTATACCACGTTATGTTCGGTTGACGGCTCCATGTCGGGCATCGTCGACTGCACGGAGCCCGACCACGTAGAAGGGGACTATAGCGATCCGTTCTACCTAAACAACAATATATTGTATACATCCTGGTACTAGAGTATCTAGCCATATATAACTAGTTCGAGAAGGTCTGAGCTTGGTTCTTACAACTTAACTGCAAGAGCTATTTTCTTGAGAGCTGCTAAGGAGTTGACTTCACTCATATAAATATCGTCGTCTGGCTGCGCAACTACAAATCGATACACAGTAAGCCCGTCGATAACCATCAAATGATACTCCCGGCTGTTACCAATCGTTTGGGCGTGTCTGAAGTAAAGAGGAAGGCCATTTACCTTTCCTGCCTGCATAGTAGCTATGTAGATATGATCGTCATCAAGCGCCTTTTTATCCTTGTATATTCTTTTGTCTATATACAGACTCGACGCCACGCCGTCGATTCGAACAAACGGAAAGGTGAGTGTTTGACCAAGGTTGCCGTTGTAATTAAACACCTTGCTTACTTGAGGGTCTCCAACAGACCTTGCACTACTACCTAAAGCAGTGACCACTTGAGCCTTACTTGCAATCGACTTCACATTAAGACTAACTCCATCTTCGATACCTGCTCGAAATCCGTCAGCTCCCACGCCACGTTGCACTCCGGGGTTTGGGTCTTTTGGCATCATTGTGATTGATAAAACTGTTATTGCGACCGCGACTGCGCCTATGATACAGAAAATGGCCAATACAGCTATCTGTTTCTTTCGACCTATAATCACCTCTACCTCTTGTTCAAGAGGTTTTTTGTCATGAGGTTGAGTGTTTTTTGTCATTCTACTCTTATACTATCACAGGTATTACACTCTCGGTAAAGTACTTGTCCTTAAAGTGGTGCTATTGTATCCTTATGGTGTACGTATCATGAATAAAAAAACAGTACAGTTCATAACCCACAGTAAAAAATCTATGCGACGCGCCGTTCATCTACCAGCCGCAGTGCCCGCACTTATCCTTGTTGGGCTTTTTGTAGTTGGTGGAGTAGGTATGGTTCAGCAGGTCCATGCTGCCCAATCAATGTCTGACTACTGTAGTAAGTACTCGTCAAATGATGACAATAACGCTTGTAAAGACGGCGTAAAAGGTCTTGACTGTGGTGCTTATCAAATAATATTTGCTCAAGATCCAACTACCGCCAATAAAACCACAGGTATATGCAACCAAGCAGCCAAAGATCGTGCCTCTGGCATCGTCTCGAACTCACTATTAACGCCCACTCCCACACCTACACCCCCTGCAACTCCAAGCACGGCACCATCTACAAACCCGAATCCTACACCTACCGTTTCTGCAACAGCAACTCCAAGTGCCACGCCTACAGCTACACCTACCGCAACACCAAGCGCCACACCCACACCTACAGACGCGTCACCAGGAGCTAGCCCTGTTAATTTCCAAAATTTCCTCGAACAAGCAAAAAGCCTATCTCAGTATATCGACATCCTCCACAATAACGGACCCGATGCTAATGTTGACACCACAAAGGGAGTTAGTAATAGCCCATCGTCGTATGTAAACGGTGCCGGCAAGCAACAACCAATAAAGATTCTCCAACAAGGCACCGGCAACTCACCAATTATTCTGTTCTTTAACGGTGGTGGCTGGCACAACAACGACTTAGACGGCGAAAGGATTCAGAGTGCTGAAGACAATGGTGAAAACCCTTGGAATCGTGGGTATGCAATGCTCGATGTAACATATCGACTTGGTTCAAGTGGTATTTACTATATGTACGAAGACGTCATGCGCGCCATTCAACACGTTCACGACAACGCCGCCTTATATGGTGCAGACCCAAACAAAATGGTCATTTGGGGAGACAGTGCTGGCGGTAGCTTAGTTATGCGAGCAGCGGCTAGTGGTAAAACAGGAGCTAAAGCTGCAGTAGGCTGGTCCGCGCCGACTAATGCATTCACGGTATTGTTTAGATCATTTGGCTCTCTAGCCATCGGCATAGACCACTCAACATGCGCTCCGACCGATCTTGCAGGTTTAGCTAACTTCGCCGATCTACTTGGTGGCGGTAGCGGAGACGTAGCGCAATACGGTCAGGGCCTCAGTAGTAATGACTTTTCCGCAATCGGCTATAGTGGTGACGCTGTAAACGTTGCTGGCTTTAATCCACTTGCACTCCTCACAGAAGGATTTGTTGCAGGAAAAAACCTACTCGGCGCAGCAAAAAACTTCGAATCAATCACAAATCAAATAGGTAGCAAAGATTTCTCGGGTCTTGCGGGAAGCACACTAAATCTCGCTAGTAAAAAATTTGTTGAATGTATTGATAACTTTAATGTTATGTCGCCGGCATTGTTCGCTAGCCCAGACACGCCACCAAGCTTCTTGGCGGAGTTTGAAAATGACGGACTCATCGGTCCAGACCAAGCTTATGGCATGCGCGATAAATTACGGCAGCTAGGTATTAAATCGGAAGCCTGGGTGCTACCTGGTAGTGATGATTGTATGCAAAAGGCAATCGCACCACTGGGTCTTGGGTGCCACCTGGGATATTATTCGCCCTTCATTCGTCCTACGCTCGACTTCCTCGACAGTGTCATCAACACGGGGGACCTACCAGCTGGTGGTGGTACTAGTGCTACCGGAGGTGGTTCGACGAATTCAAACGGTTCAGGCAGCGACTCTGGTGGTGGATCGAGTGGGAATTCTAGCAATAGCGGGAGTGGGGGCGGCTCAAACAACTCTGGCTCCGGCGGCTCTAGTAGTAATCAAGATAGCGCTACGACAGTCGCTCAGCAAAAAGCAGACTGCGAAAGCGCTGGAAAGACTTGGGTAACCATCACGAAGAACATAGGCTATTGCCCTCGGCCAACTCTACAAGAAAAATCAAATGGCTATTACACTGCATCCTATGTTAAATCAGGTGACTCGGGACATTATAACTGTCCAAAAGGCGGCACCTTTACCCAAGACCCTCAAAAGGGCAACATCTGTAAACTCTGACGCAATTTTGTAATATACGTCTAAACCTCTTGCGCTTATTCGATTTTTAGTGTATAGTTAAGTTTGAAAAATATTGTTCATTTGTCGATTAGACGAAAGGATATCCACCACATGTCACGTCACAATCAAGAGCCTAAAAATAAAGATAAGAAATTAAACTGGAAAAAAGTCACTGCCGTTACCGCCATAGGTGGTGCCGCCGTGCTTGGAGTAGGTGCCTGCTCGACCGAAAACTCTAACTCTAATTCTAGTCCCGCTATTTCAAACTCTTCAGAAGCTCCGCACATGTATGGCGACACGAACGGTGATAGTACTTTTTCCCAGGATGAACTGCACGCCATGAGTCCAAGCGACGTTGCGAATATTGCGCCATCTCTGCTCGCAAATGCATACGCTTCAGATTTTGAAAAATATAGGCAAGATACACTTAATATACTTGTGGATAAAAACCTCCTGTACGGACAAGAAAAAGATATTCTGTCGGCTCCTAGTGGACCTAAAGTTAACTATACAGACCAACAAGTGATAAACGAGGTTACTCTTGACGTTGCGGATTCGAGTATGCAACCCGACCCCACAGATGGACAGCGAATGCTCGCTCTTCCATACAACAAAGATGCTGGTGGCTTCACTGATGCACAGAACTTTATTAAGCCGGGTGCAGGCGTTAATTTGAATGCCTACATACAAACCGACGACCCAATACCTAGGCCCCAGGGAGAGTTTAACGGCGTCGACTTATCCGACTATGCCCAGGCTCGTGTTATCCGTCAAAGGAAACTTCCCAACAACCCTCAAGATGCAATATTTGACGAAATCAGTCTCTATGGACTCATTAAAGACAAGAGCGGTCAAAACGAAGAATGGCAGCTAGTTCAACGATGGCTCGCTACTGACTCTGGTGTAAATCTTGCGGTTGATAAGCTAACTGCGCCAGGCAACTGGTAGTCCATACAGCCGCCAACCTCTGGCTTTCGCCTTGTGATGCGCTAGTGCTTAGTGTATCTTATAGACAGGCATGTTGGGCTTGTCTATAAGAAAACATACAAAGAAAATAGTCGTCGGTGCAATTATTGTCCTTGGGCTTTTTTCCGCATTTCCTACCATTAGCCCTCAATCAGCTTACGCGGCACCACCTGTCGCTCCAACTAGCCCGACCACTGGAACAGCAAACGGCGGTACCGGGTCCGGCACCTCAACCTCTCAAAACAGCGGAACTTCCGCCCCCACCACCTGCGCCATCGAAAAAATCGGATGGATTTTATGCCCCGTCATTGAATGGGGTGGCAAGATTGGCGACGGCGCCTTCAACATGTTGGCGAAATTCTTTTTGCAAACCGAACCCGAACTACTGTCGAGCGATAGTACGAACGGTACGAAAATTGCCTGGGAACTGGCACGCAACCTGGCAAACATCATGTTTATCATCGCGTTCCTGACGATCATCCTTTCACAGGTTACAGGCAGGGGAATCGACAACTACGGCATCAAACGCATGTTACCGCGACTGATCATCGCGGCCGTCGCGGTAAACGTATCGTATTACATATGCCAGCTGATGGTAGATTTGTCGAACATTGCCGGTTGGGAAATCGAGAGTTTCCTTGTGCAAACCGCTCATCAAGTGTCGTCTTATGTAGCCATGCCTATTCAAACAAGCATCGACAACCAAACGTCAAGCGGCAACTTGGGCACACTCGCAACAATCGCCATCGCCGTGATGGCGCTAGGTGTTGTTGTATATCTTTTACCGGCTCTGTTCTCGATCATCATGGTCATCGCTGTCACTTGTATGACCATCGTTGTTATACTCCTCCTCCGAAAGGCAATCATAGTTCTACTTGTCGTCGTTTCACCAATTGCGTTCGTGATGTATTTGCTGCCAAATACGGAAAAACTCTATAACAAATGGCTAAAGATGTTTGGCCAATTGTTGATGGTTTTTCCAATTGTGTCGCTCCTGTTTGGTGGCGGACAACTCGCTAGCGCAATCATCCTAGTGGCAGGATCTCATGGCAATACTCCGTGTACCTCAACGCAAACCGAAAATTGCAGTGTATACACCGACTCGAGTAAGCAATGTATACAACTACCGAGGATTGCAGATGCCAGCGGTACTATCGCCTCACAACAGGACACCGGTGCAAAGGTTGCGAATTGCGGTCCAAATAGTACGCCATTCCTTCTGGGGCTGGTTGCTTCTGGCATAGCCGTCGTGCCACTTCTAGCTGTATGGTCGGTGCTTAAAGGCGCCCTCTCGGCCGCCGGAGCAATTGGCGGCATGGTGCAAAATGTCAGCAAGCCTGCCATAGGCTGGGCATCAAAGCGCCGCAAAGAAGACATGGAAGCCCTCGGCGACAGGCGTACGCTTGCTGCTATGAATCACCCTATGGGCTTTTCAGACGTCGCCACCTTTGGAGCAAAGCGGCGAAAAGCGTTTAAAGATTACGCTCGTTCGAGCACGAAACAAGAGTTGGGATATGTTACTCAACAAGAAGCTGCATTAAAAGCGAAAGATAGTGATGCATACGCCCGTAAGCTTGCAGGCGGTAGTGCATTACCAGTTAGCATGGGTGGTGCAACTAGCGAAGGCGTTGAGCGAGCACTCCGACGAGCACAGTTTACTATCGATAAAGCTGAGATTGAAGAAGTTAATGCAACAGAGGCAACGATTGACAGGATTGGTGTAACTGGTGAGCAGCTTTCCGAATTAGCACAAGGTGAAAGTGTGAAGTTAGCCGACGGCAATACGCTGGACGCTAAAACTAATAAAAACATACAAAAAGCAGCGTTGCAGAAACTCGCCAAACAAAGTGACGTCGGAAATCTGGAAAAAGCCCTTGCGAAAATACCTGCAGGTGACAAAGATATGGGTAACTTCGCCGCGCGCGCTGTTGAACAAAACTGGTCTGGCATAAAATCAAAGGCAGCACACATAACAACTGGCGCAGTTACTGATAGCTTAAAAACTGGCAAAGCCGTCGATTTAGATGCTGGCATGAAAGAGGCCATGGGTGGCATGGATGCTAACCTTATGTCTACACAAAAGACCGGTACGCTCAATAGGCTTAATAAGGTACTGGCAGCTACAGCCGCAGTAAACCCACAAGACAAGAACGTAATGAACGCTAGGGCGGCTGCAAACGCCTTGCGTTCAAATGTACAAATCTATGACAAGGTCAATGAGGCAAGTAAAGACTTTGTAGATAAGATTGCCGGCCCTCGTACTCAGGCCACACCGACTCCCGTAGCGGGAACCCCTAATACTACTACTGGACCTTCAAACCCTACCAGCGGAACATCTGGACCTTCTACAGGTGGTCCCAACCCAACTCCTTAAATTCATATTTCGCATAAACACGAGTAGTTAACTGTAGTCATAGTTGTTGACTTTTTGTAAAGCTTATGCTTAAATTACTACATGAGTATTGAATCAAGTCCTTCTCATTCTACAGATCAAGCGTCGCCAACCGCTGCCGAAACGCTTGATGCCTATAAAGATGCCGGTCTTGATCCAAACGTCGACGCATATATAGACGAAAATAACGCTCGCGCTTATTCACAGGAGCGCGACACCTCCGAAGTAACTAACCCCGAACAAAACGTTAATTCAATAGAAGAAGTCGTCGACAAGCCAGCAAATACTCCCGAAGAAGTAGATGCAAGTAAAACACTACATAGTTCCAGTGAACTTAAAGAAGTGGCCCGCAAAGAAACAGAGGACCGTCTAGACCTTAGGGACAAGGCTATGAACACAAAAGATCGAGTCATGAAAAAGGCACTCATGTATGATCAACGAGATTCTGCACGTCAGTGGAAAGTGGTGCGCCTAGAGGCGAAACTCGAGAACTCAAGAGCACGTAACCCAAACTCAAACAGAACGCGACAACTCGAACGAAAATTAAACTGGCAACGCATGATGCTGGGAAATATCCGGAAGAAATCCGGAGCTATCGATTCACGTATGGACAACAGGGGTGACCGACGTAAAAATATTGAAAACGCAAAAGAAAACGCAAAAGCACTCCGTAAAAAACTACAGGAAGCCGCCAAGGAGACCGAAAAAGAAAGACGACGACGCTGGCAGGTTCGAAAAGAAGCTTTTACGTCGAAAAGTGAAACGCGCAAGAAGCAATTAAGAGCTGAGATGCGGTCGTGGGACAAAAACACGCTTGCTAAGTTTTACCAAGAAAAAGTTAATGAATCGGTGAAACGATATGAATCAGATGAAAATATTAACAATGCGATTGATAGACTTGAAGCTGCGGCCGCAAACAATAACCCAGTGAACTCGGAAATTAACGAAGAAATCAGCAATACTGTCGACAAACTCAAAAGTGCCGTTGATACTACCGAGCATAACCCCAATGTGGTAGAGTAAAAACCATGTCACTACTAAACAAACAATTTTTACAATCATTAGGCATAGAGCTTGACGATCAAACATTTGAAGCTTTCGACGAACACTTTGAAGCAACGCTACAGGAGCGAGTTGTTGACGCTATAGTCGACGGTTTGGATGAACAGCAACTTGAACAACTGTCTGCCGTACGTGAACAAGGTGGCGATGCTGTCGCTATGCAAACATGGCTACAGGCAAACGTGCCCGATTTGAGCCAAATCGTTCAAAGCGAGGTAGATATACTACTAGGTGATCTAGCCGAAAGCGGCGATCATATCTAGACATTAACCCCCTCCACACCTCGTAAAACCATAAGAAGTACGATATAATACCACCAGATATGGCGGTTTACAAAGTACCTCAGGACGTCGAGGCGGACGACAAACTGATCGGTCCGTTCAGTTTTCGCCAATTCATCTATTTGATAGTGGTGGCTATTTCGATAGCCGGCGCCTGGGGGCTTTCCCAAGTGTTTATACCTTTGGCGATTATACCTTTGCCGATAATAGTCTTTTTCGCGGCTCTTGCCTTACCGTTACGTAAAGATCAGCCCATGGAAGCCTATCTGTCTGCAGTGGTGTCTTTTTATTTCCTAAAATCGCGCAAACGATTCTGGATACCCGACGGTATCGACTCTTTCGTAACGATCATACCGCCAAAAGACGCTGATCGCATACTGACAAAAGGTTTCGACGATGTCGAGGCGACAAAACGACTCGGCTACCTGGCTGACCTGGTAGACACTCACGGCTGGGCTATACGTGGTGCCGGCGGCACACCTGATACGTCAATTAGCACCGACCTGTACTATGAGTCACAGCAAACTGTCGACATGATGGACGGCTCGACGCCACAAGCTCAGGCAATGGCGCAACACCTACAAAAAGAGGCGGCTGGTCATCGTCAGGATGCAATCGAGACTATGCAAACAGCTAAAAAAGCCGCCCCGGTAGCGACAACACAAGCTCCTGCTACCGTCACGGTGAAATCAAATACACCACCAGCCCCTCAAGCCACAGCTACAATCAAGACTACACCGAATGCTCCGGCTCAACCTGCGCAAGTCCCACCGCCAGAAAGCAATGACACACCACCGGTATCTAAACTTCCCCCTCTAGAGAAAATTCGTGCGGCTCGAATGTCTAATGCGGCTCAACAAAAGGCAGAAAAGGACTCCAAAGACGCACTCGCTCTCGTAAACGGACTAATCGAAGAGGCGGGCGAAAAAAAGAGTACCCCTGCTGTTAAACCAGTGCCCGAAAAACCCGCAAGCACTAGCGTTCCTACCCCCGATACTGCTACAATGGTGCTAACGCAAAAACAGGCAGGTGATTTGTCACAGCAAAAGGATGTTTCTGTCGAAACGCTCGCTAAAGAGGCAAACCGCGTCGCGAAGAAAAATGAAGCCGATAATAAGATTTTGAAAGACGGCGACGAAGTAACAATTTCGTTTCACTAGGTGGAGGTAAGAAGGATGGGACCAAACTCACAGCAACCAGCAGCCGCCCCTGTCCGTGGACAGGCTCCTGCTGGTATGCCTGGTCAGCCGGTACCACCTGGCGCACCGGGGCAGCCAGACCCAGCCCACACCCCGCCGCCACCAACCAACCCAAATACAACCCAAAACAGCTTGCTGTTTTCGGAACTACGAGACAACATGGTTATCATGAACGATGGCAGTTTTCGCGCAGTCATCGCCTGTAAATCTATAAATTTTGACTTGATGAGTAGTAAAGAACGTGAAGGTATTGAATATAGTTACCAAAACTTCTTGAACTCGCTATACTTTCCGGTACAAATCCTCATCCGTTCGCAGCGCGTCGACATTGGCCCATACATAGAGCGCCTGACTAACATCCGTCGCGACCAAGAAAACATGCTACTAAACGTACTTACTGACGACTACATTGACTTTATCGATACCCTTAGCCAAGAGGCGAACATTATGGATAAATCATTCTATGTTATCGTCCCTTATTGGCCACACGGCGACATCAACACGATCAAACGAGGTAGCAAAAGCTTGTTTAGTACGATTTTTGGCGGCACGCCACAGCAACGCTCAATCGTCGTTGACCATGCCCAATATGAAAAAGCGAAGGATGAAATAAAAAACCACTGTGATTCTGTAATGAGTGGTCTGTTTCAGCTTGGCATCAAATGTGTTCAACTTAATACCAGAGAGCTGGGCGAGCTTTATTATAATTTCTACAATCCAGACACGGCCGTTCGAGAACCACTTGGCGACTTCGGAAGTATTACCGCTATGTACGTACGCAAGGGTCAGGGCGAGGCGCCAAAACCTCACTTAATTCGCGAAGAAGATAGGGATGGACCGCAATAATGAGCGCTAAACGACCCGACGCCGTAGACATAGCCGCCCAACAACGTGCCCGCGAGCAGGCTGAAGTTGAACAAGCATTTCAAAAGGGAATTACGACTCTACGTGATTTAGTAGCACCGGCTTCTTTGGAAATACACGCCAGCTACTTCAGGCTAGGTACTAAATACGGACGTACCATCTATGTATATGCGTATCCTCGTCAGATCTACACTGGCTGGTTGTCGAGTATCATCAACATCGATGAAGTGCTTGATGTTAGTATGTACTTCTACCCGGTAGAGTCTGAGATTGTGCTCAAAAACCTGCGCAAAAAAGTGACTCAAATGCAGGCAACTATGGCTATCAACGAAGAAAAGGGCCGTACGCGCGACCCAGGACTCGAAGCCGCTCTTAACGACGCCGAGGAGCTGCGTGATGAAATCCAGGTTGGCTCGGAGCGATTTTTCCGTTACGGACTCTACATCACTATGTATGCCGACAGCCTCGACGAGCTAAACTTCATACAACATAAAATCGAAACCATCTTTGGTCAGCAACTCGTCTTTAGTAAGGTTGCTTCTAGTCAACAGGAGCAGGGAATCAACAGTACCGTGCCACAGATGACAGACCAGCTGCAGATTCGCCGCAACATGAACACCGGTGCAATTTCAACGTCATTCCCATTCACAAGTGCCGACCTGACACAAGAAAAGGGCATCCTGTACGGGATCAATATGCACAACAACGGTTTGATTATCTTTGACAGGTTTACCTTGGAAAACGCCAATATGGTTGTCTTTGCAAAGTCTGGTTCCGGTAAGTCATTCACCGTTAAGCTTGAGGCGATTCGCTCTATGATGATGGGCGCTGACGTTTTGATTATCGACCCTGAAAACGAATATCAGAAGCTTTCAGATGCCGTTGGCGGTAGTTATATACGCCTATCACTTAACTCTGACGTTCGTGTTAATCCGTTTGACCTGCCACGAGTTGTTGACACTGAAGAAGCTGATGACGCGTTGCGTGCCAACTTGGTAACACTCCACGGTCTACTGCGACTTATGCTCGGTGGTGCTTCACTACAAGCGAGTGGTCAAACAAATGTTTCCGCCATGACACCCGCCGAGGAAGCTGATTTGGATCAAGCGTTAATCGACACATACGCTCGAGCTGGCATTACTAGTGATCCGCTAACACACACTTCGCCGCCGCCAACAATGGTTGACCTGTATGACACGCTTGTTCACATGGAAGGCAGCGGCCCATCGCTTGCACAGCGTCTCCGTAAGTACACTACCGGTACATTCGCAGGTATTTTCAGTCAGCAGTCTAATATAGACATCAATAACCAGATGGTTGTGTTTAACATTCGTGACCTTGAGGATGAACTGCGACCAGTTGCTATGTATATCGTCCTAAGCCACATTTGGAATGTTACTCGAAGCCACTTAAAGAAACGTATGTTGATCGTGGATGAGGCATGGCAGCTTATGAAATACGAAGACAGTGCAAACTTTTTGTTCAGTCTCGCGAAACGTGCTCGAAAATACTACCTTGGCGTTACAACCATTAGTCAGGACGTCGAGGACTTCATGGCGAGTAAAATGGGTCGCGCCATCGTAGCCAACAGCTCTATGCAGCTACTTCTCAAACAGTCGCCAAGTGCGGTCGACGTGCTCGCTGACGTCTTTAAGCTCACCGACGAAGAGCGCAAGCGACTTAGTAACTTCCCAGTCGGTCAAGGACTTTTCTTTGCTGGTGCTAATCACGTCCATATTCAGGTTGTTGCTAGCCGTACCGAACATCAACTCGTTACAACAAGCCCAGTTCAGCTACTTCAGCAAGAGGAGCAAAAGCGCATGGAGACATTAGCGGCGCAACAACGAGAATCACAAGGGCAGCAAGCAGCTGATCAACAAGGATAAGTTAGGGGGTAGTAGTTTATGGCCCTGACAACAAAAGGTGGCATCCCAGATCAGGACAATGGCAACCACAACCCATCTGAATTTGACTCAAGTGATACTGCTCGTGGCTTAAGCCAACTCGAAAACCACCCAGACAATCCGTCAGATGACGACTCCGAACAAGGTATTCAAAACGCAGAAAATTTTGCCAATAGCGACAGTAGTAATGGCAACCCTTTTGATTCTTATTACAAAAAGAAGATGGGTGGCAATAAGAGCGGTCAACATATTGATACTCACGGTGACACCGTACAAGACAACCCTAACGCTGATACGCCAAACTTAAAGGAGAGGGAAGAAAATCCAGGATCTCTCTATAAGTCCGGTGAGGAATCGTCTGTTAATCCGAAATCGGGAGGACGTTGGAAATCAAAATTTTTATCGAACGCTAAGCGTTATGGTGCAAGCGGTGGTGCTGCCGGTTTAGTTATCGGTGGTTTTTTCGGAGTAAGCGTCATCATGGTGCCGGGGTCTCTGCTTGTAACCATCGAAAAGGCGATTACTAATGATAGTTCTGATTCAACGCGAACCAATATTTCGTTTCGTCGAGCCTATGTCTCTAAACTTTTTAATAAGGGAAATTCCAGCACGGGTTCAAAGATAGAAGACAAGCTGACTAGTATGAGTGAAGGCCAAAAAGCAAGATTCGAAAAAGAGGGCTTTAAGGTAGAACTGAATACAAAAGGCAAGATAAAATCCATGAAATTCCCTGATGGCACTTTAGTTAAAGATGGCGCTTCCTTTAATAGTCATGCCGAGAATACAGTCGAAGGTAGACGTGCAACCAGTAACGTACTCGACGTTAGGTCTGCATTTTTTGAGAATCAAAAGTTCAAGGATGTACTTAAAAACTTCAATATCGAGAAGGGGAAACGCCTTAAGCCATCTGAAGACGCTGACCCCGCGAAGCGTAAAAAAGCCATCGATGAATCGTTTGATGAAAATACAAAATTAAAGGCAGAGAATACGAGTGATCCAAAAGCTGTAGATAGTAGGGTTAAAGACCTAGAATCAAAAACAGTTGAAAGTAGCAGCCTTAAATCAAAAGTAACCGAAATTACCGACAAAGCAGGAAAAGCCGCTCTTGCCGCACTTCCGATATCAACCGTCTGTGCATCTTATAATGTCGCAAGATTGACGACCGCAACCATAAAGGCAGAATGGATTTATCAGCTTGTTAGTTTTGCCTATCCGTTCGTGCGGGCGGCAGCCCAGATAGAGGATCAGGGTGACATCGAACCGTCAGTCGTAGAAAATCTAGCTAATCGATTAACGTGGTATGACCCGAATAAAACCCTGCCAAGTCCAGATCCATCATTACCAGGATCAAAAGCGGGTGATCCAAATCCAAAATATAATTTAACCGCCATGGATTCGCAGGGATTACAAATGGCTATATATGGTGATTTTTCTGGCTTAACTCAATTTGCTAAAAATTACACCTCTTGGGGCTGGGAGGTTAGTGTTAATTCTATTGCCAATAAATACATCAATCTTGTGCGAAGTGTTGCTGGTAGTAAACAAAATGTAAAAGATATCTGTTTGGGCGCAAAACTCGTTAACGAAGCAGCTACCATACAGTGTGCCGCAGGACCAGTTGCAGCCGCTTTATGTGTAGCGGGCGTACTTGTACTACCAACGGTTGGTAAGATAGCCGCTGGAGCACTGGCGGCCGAACTCGCAAAACCAGCGCTGGCATTTCTTGCTAGAGTTGACCTTTCCTCTACTACTCAGGGTGTAGATGCTGGTAATGCTCTTGCAGCTGGCATCGGACTGCTATTATCCAACTCAACCCTAGGCTCTGGATTGCGCCCGGTTGGCGGCACTTCAAAGGCGCAAATGTTACAAAAAATAAAAGGATTCATCGCTGATACGAACGAAACAAACTATAAATACACAACCCAACTTGCTCTCGATGAAGCTAAAAGAAACCAGTTTGACGTATCAAACCAATATTCGTTTATGGGTCAAATAGCTTCTCAGTTAAACCCTTATCTAAATGGAGACGGAACTTTCTTTAGCAGGATTGCTAGTATGGTGCGTGTTATTGGTACGTCATTTAGTAAATTACCGACATCGGCTAACGCCTTATTTAGCCAACCTTCAAATATGACACTCGAAGATGGGATTAATGGGGACCCAGCATCTAATCGTATAAATAAATGCGCGGACCAAGATATGGAGACTATCGGTGCGGCATGCGATTGGTCTGGGAGGATAATTGGCTACACCACCAACAATGTCCTTCAGGGATTAAATCAAATTGCAAACAATAAAATCGCAGGCGGTTCGGATATACTCACAAAAAGTATTAATTTCATGATAAACGACAAGACGGAATACAGAGATCCAACCACTGGCGTCTCAAAGACAATAGACGGTGATATTAATCAAGATACTGGCGAAACGATTTCTCATTCAAATTTTGAAAATTACATAAAATACTGCGTTGAGCGTAAGAGTCCTAATAATGGAACTGTTCCAATTGGTTCGTCGGTAGAATCAATTGCCGAAGATGACGGTAATTGGTTTGACGGTGAACGATGTCTAGGTAAAGATAATAAGGATCAAACGATGCTCGACAGTTTTGCTACATACTACAACTGGTGTTACGTGCAGTACGCTACTGCCGAGCGGATGACTGATTGCGTGCATAATACACCAGAAGCAAACAATGCAGCTAATGTATCGAGCGATTGCGGTGACGGCTCAACCGGTAGTATTTACTCTTGTGCACTACAGTTCGACCCTTACGCGTATTCCTACGGAGCTGGTCACGATGAATATGGAAAAGTTTCCTGGTATCAAAATTTTAAAACGAATACTCCCTCACCAAACTCTAATCCGTTCGACTGCTCGAGTTTAGTTATGGCATCAGTTGTCGCAGCGTTCGGACACGACATACCGGGTATGTCGGCACCTAGCAGCTTTCATGACACCACGCATTGGCAAAAACTTCCCGATGGAAGCGCGCAGCAAGGCGATGTCATAGTCTGGAACGGTCACGTAGAAATAATTAAAAGCAAAGATGGCAACGGCTATACGACGTTTGGTGCACACACCCACCACGCGAATAATCAAGAGGCAGATATTAGTGGAGGGAGTTATGGTTTACATGGAGAAGGTCAAGGCGACGCCTATGACGGAGTTTATCGATACGTAGGTCCGGGAGCGAGTAAATCAGTATGAAAAAACGAATTATTATCGTCGCGGTTGTCTTGATTCTTGGCGCAATGGGAATATACTTCTTTATTTTGCATAATAAACAGTCAAGCGAAGAAAATACGCCGACAAAAACGACCGTGCCAATCGGCGAAACAGTAACTCCAAATAAAACACCCGACGGTACACCTACGAAAACTCCTGCTTCCATACCGCCGCCAACGACGCAACAATTATATGATGTGATCACGCAAAACGATGCCGTGCCTATAAAAGAAAATGGGCAGCCCGATTTTGGCATTACGAATGTTAAACAACCTCTGTCAGGCTGGTTTATCGTGACGATTCGCAAAAATGGTCTTGAACCAGCAAAAGTTATATTAAAACAAACGGGTAATTCCAGTAGCCCACTAACGGTCGTGGCAGGTCCCGGCACATCCTTCCCGCCGAGCGATGTGTCTCTTCCTGATGCGGTAAGGAGGGCGTTGTAATGAAAAGTAGTTCCCGCGCCAGCGACGTATTACAAAAGATGAAGATTTTGTTCCTGTTGTTTGTCTGTGCAATCAATGCCAATATGTCACCACTCGCACACGCCGTAAATGCAAATAGCAACCAAGAAGCGGCAGATCTTGAAAGGCGATACCGTGAAACGAATGACGTTTTATATTATGACCATAGTTGCTCCAGTTCGAGTTCTAGTTCTTCTAGTTCGGCAACGGCCGGACTTGGCGATGCCGGCGGTTGTGGAGTCAATGGCGGTAATGACCCGGCAAACGTGAATCAAGTATGGACATATCTGGTCGGGCAATTCGAGGCAAAGGGCTTTTCGGAACAAGATGCGCAAAATGCAGCTGCTGGTGTTATGGGTAACTGGATGCAAGAAAGCAGTCTTAATTCCTATGTTTCTGGTGGTCAGGGTTGCGGTAGTAGTGCAGCTTTTGGTATCGCCCAATGGTGCGGTGATCGTATTACTAAGGCGAAGGAATTCATTGCATCACAAGGAAAATCAGAGGATTGCCTTGGCGCTCAAATCCAATATGCATGGAGTGAGTTAGAGGGTGGATATTCTAGTGTTATCGATAACATGAAAGGTAAAAGTGCGAGTGAAGCCGCATTGATATTTGACCAACAGTTTGAAAAGTCGACCGATCAACAACATGGTAATAATAACCGTGAAAATAATGCTGCGAACATTTTTGCCGTACAAACAGGAGCAGCACCCGCAAGTACACTTGGTAGCAGTACGCCAGGCGCAGGATCTTCAAGTAGTTCCAGTTCGTCGTCGTCATGCGGTTCGGCAGCTACTGATAATGGCGAGTGTCAAAACCCTTTTCGAGATCTAAAGAATTCAGGTGTATCGAGACTCGACGGCGGTTATGATTACGGCGGGCCAAGCGGAGAGGGACCGATATATGCAGCTTGTCCTGCAAAAATCATATTAGTGCGCACTTCAGGTTCCGGTTGGCCAGGATTAGGAACTAGTAGCGGAGGGGCATACATCAAATATCAGATGACAGCAGGCAAGGCAAAAGATCTCTATATGTTCATATCAGAAGACTGTACACCAAAGGTCAAAGAAGGGGATACTGTCGACACCAGCACTCCTATTTGCTATTACAAAGACCAGGGCACACAACTTGAAACAGGCTGGGCCTCTGGTGGCGGGGGAACGGGATATGTTGAGTGGTCGGATTACAACTCGCATGGCGGCGGCAACTGGGCATCTAACTCGGGTGTTGATGTCGATCAATTTCTACAGTCTCTCGGATTGCCGCACGACAATGTCAACGCCGGACCAAGTACGACAGGCGTCCCGCCAGGATGGCCGAAGTGGACCACGGGAGGTAATATAAATGATTAAGGATATACAGTATGTCTCCGACTAAGCAACGAACGATACTTTTCTATACGGTCATGGGTATATTTGCAGTGGCAGCGATTTGGGCGTTATTTCTGTACTTTACATCGGCAACGCTTACGATCACGACAAACAGCGCTTCAAATACAATCCTTGTCCACGAAAACAGCCCGACAAAACGCAATATCGAATTAAATCAAAACAAAAACCAGGCAAGCGTACAGGTAGAAGCCGGGAATTATACTGTGACGATTCAAAATAAAGCCACCTCCACAAGTCAGATCGTAAATCTGAAAATGGGCGAGCGTAAGTCGATAATACTCAACCTTGAAACCGCAGAGCTGGGGGTAACTACACCTTCGGTCGTCACCAGCCTGGGCGCTGGAAATATCACCGCCGCAAGTGATCACCTGACTTTTATCGACAAAAACAATCCTAATAGACCGCTATACACCGTGAATATAGCAAATCGCACCTCATTACTTGATGGCGGACACAATTACACTTCCGTGAAGTGGGCGGATCCATCATTCGGTATTGGTCTCGTGACTTTTGGTTCGGTGAAATACGGTCTCGTAAAAATAAGCGGGCAAACAATCACCAACATTACGTTACCGTTCACCGCGACAAAAGCAATTACCTATGCAATATCGCCGAACCGTACTTGGTATATCTCCGACGGTAGTATCGTTTATAAAGCAAATGGCGACGGATCATTTACGAAAATATATACGACAAATGATACCGTTAGGGTTGAATCTGCTTCAAACAATGCCGTTCTACTTACGCATCTTGCAAAAAATTCCATTCGTGTCGACAGCTTAATATCGCTTCATAGCGATGGGACGAAATATCAAATCGAAGGTGAGTTATATGAGTCAGTGTGGTCGCCGCTTGGTGACAAACTTGTTATCAGTAGTGATGACGATACTGGTATATACGACAGTACTCTACATAGTCTATCTCCACTACCACGTGGTAATGTCATTTCTCCTGTTTGGCTTGATGATACGACACTGTTTTATGTCATCGGTAGCGACGTCTGGCGCTACGACACAACGAGTAAAAAGGCGAGTATTGTGACGTCAGTCGATAGTTCGGTTGGTTCATTCTCTTCAATAACACCCGATAACAGTGGAAATTACCTCTATATATCCGTATACCGTTCAGGTTTTACACAGCCGACCTTTGGACTCGATCGAATCAGTTTAAAGGGTAAACCTCTATTAAACACCACGACAGCAGGTCGCTTGAATATTATATTTCCTCATGTCGACAGTATATGTACCATCAACTTTATGAATTTCACTTCAATTAGCGTACTTATTAGCCAAACAGCTACCAATCAAAGTTGTTATGCGACAGCAAAAAATGCAATCACTGACTCTCGGATTCTCGATGCTTCAGTAATCTCAAAACTCAATTATCAACGTATTCAATAATAGATAGTATCATAAGTCCAATACT